>JAGPGR010000018.1 GCA_018055865.1 Paludibacteraceae bacterium
CAATATACATGCGATCAATGATGTTGTAGAGCGAAGAGAGCATTGTACCCACAATAGCAGGCACAGAGTACATCCAGAGCAATTTGCCCATACGTAATGTACCTAATTTATTTTCGCCCGTTTGCAATACTGTCGACATGTATTTTTAAAAAAAATTTTGAATTAAATATTTTGTATCATTTCCAACTTTCCAGTTTAAAATACTTGGATTTGATAAAATAAAAATCGGTTTCACTTTCCGTAAAACCGACCGTTGCTTCGTTTATTGAAATTTAGAATTCATACTCAAAAGCGATGAACCAACCTTTCATTTTTTGAGAACGATTCTTGTTTTGATTTACATTATTCAATCCCCATTCGTAGCCGCTTTTTACCCGGTAATCTTTCCATTGCAATCCGCCGCCTGCTCCCAGTTGTATATTTAAACGTCTCAAATCATTATCATACGAATTGTAAGTACCTGTAACGGGATAATTAAGCGGATTGGAAGGTACCGGATCCAGTACAGTGGGCGTAAAATCCACATCTTCGGTATGCGCGATGCCGATGTTGAAATTCGGACCGGCATAAGCAAATAGTTTCATCCCCCAAAAGATAGGGAGCGTATAAGTAAGTCTTACAGGAACATCCAGAAAATGACCTGCATATTTGAAAAAAGCAGTATCGCTGTGTGCATATATTTGTTCGCGATTGCCAAATGCATAAGAATACTTCAGTCCTGTTTCAACGCCAAATCCCCGCGTGATTGGGAATTCTACGTTCACTCCGGTTCTGATTACATGATAAGGAGATGTTACACTGTTGTCGCCATACCGAAAAGTCTGTCCGTATCCTGCTTCAACTCTGAAGTCAGGCCCCGGTTTTTCTGTTTTCACAGAATCTTTTTTTTCCGGTTGGGCATGTAATGTCACAATCAATACAGAAAAAAATGTAAGAACAAAAATTCTAAATTTCATAGATAGGGATACTTTTGGGAGAGATTTTCGCATAAATTTCTGCAAAATTACTGAAAATACCTCCATTTATACTATTTCAAAACTTTAATTAACATTGCAGGGAGTCTAAGTGCTCTGAAGGCAGATTGCCGGTATAAAATGAACAGAATCTGCAGTTTCAGCCGTTACTCAAACCTAAAAAGTGTAAGCCAGCGAAATTTTGAGATCATTAGCCCGCAATGAAGCATCCTTAAGAGTTGTACGATTCAAGATACCCCAGTCGTAGCCACCTCTGAGAGATAAGCCCATCAACTGAATGCCTATACCGCCGCCCATCTGCACATCGAGCGCGTTGAAGTCACCTTCCGACTGATAAATATTCTTACCTTCCGACTTGGTAGTAAGCTTTTTATCAACAAAATTCTCTGTTACAGACACTTTATTTATAGCATAATTCAGGCTTGGTCCTGCAAAAAGGAATACATTCAATTCATCGGCCAGAGGAACAGCATACATGACACGCAATGGCAAATCAAAAGCAGTCAGTTTAGTTCTTTCCTGTCTCCAGGTTCCCAATGTATTTTTCAGGGCTAACTGGCTTCTGTCCAGACTCACACCGCTGTAGTAATTAAACAGTAATCCTGTTTGAAGGGACATCTGCTCGCTGAGGTTGAATTTCAAAATAGGACCGGCATGAAATCCGTTCAGACTATTTTGATCAATGGCAGGTGATTTTACAGTTCTTGTATCTTTGAGCTTGGGCATTGAATAGCCATATCCGCCCATTAGTCCGAATTCTACTTTTTTATCCTGACCGTAAGCTGAAAATCCGATTAAAGCTATAAATATGGCAACGACGATATATCTGTTTGTTTTCATTATTCGTATGTTTTTTATTAATTGCCTGCAAAGATAAGCAATTGATTGATGTGTAAAAAATGAAAGCTGATTTAATAACTATTTTTTGATAAGAGGTTGAAAAATATTTAAAAACAAAACAGCCGGATTTCTCCGACTGTTTCTGTTTAGTAATAATTATTCGTTTAGAAATTGTAAGCAATTCCAACTTTCATATCGTTGTTTTTCCAGATTGCATCAGAATTATCCCTGTCGAGCATTCCCCAGTCGTAGCTGAAGCGAACAGAAAGTTGATTGAACTTAAGACCGGCTCCAGCACCTAACTGAAGATCGAACGGAGAATAACGTTTTTCGCCGTCGGTCATTTCACTTTTGTAAATACTTGCAGTTTCAGCGCTGCCCAATGAGGTTTCGACCTTAGTTTTTTGAGAAAGTGCATAATTAAAATTCGGTCCTCCAAAAATAAAGGCACTCACTGCACCGCTCAAAGGGAAAGTAGCAGCAACGCGTACCGGCAGGTCTAATCTGTGAGCCGTAGTAGTTGAGTTAGCAATTCCCCAATAATCATTCTTAGTGGTTAAGTAGTTGTATAACAAACCATATTGAAGGCTTACCGGACCCTGGATAGCCATATTGTAAACCAATCCTGCGTGGAATCCATTCAATGAAGCATCTGAATTTGCATCTGTGGATGAACTGTAGCCTGCCTGAATACCTACCTGAGCATTTGCAAAACTAACGGATAAAATAGCAGCTAACGCTACTAAAGAGATTTTTTTTAACGATTTCATAATTTTTTCTAATTTAGTTAATATTGAAATATATTCAGTTATAATGACAAAAAACGTGCCAACCAGCCAGTGATGTAATTTTGTTGCAGTAAACCGATCTTTCAGTTTTTTTAGAAAATAAGACAAACTTCTCAAAAAAACAAGCAACATCTTAAGAGTTTACCTCTTTCAGATATTGCCTGTTGCTATTTTAATTTAATCTTATGTCCCGAAATTCAGGAGCGATTATTTAAATGAATTCTTATTTTGAAATTTCAAATTCAACGCGACGGTTAGCCTGACGACCTTCTACGGAACCATTGTCGGCAATAGGTTTGGACTCACCAAAACCACTGATTTCCATGGCAGCCATTGATAATCCTTTTCCAGCCAGGTAATCTCTAACTGTGTTGGCACGTTTTTCAGACAGAGTTTGATTGTAAGCATCTGAACCGATGTTATCTGTGTGGCCGTTTATTTGAAGTTTGTTCCAGGTTGGGTTGTCCATCAGGATAGATGCTACATTATCAAGAATGCCTAATGATTCGTTGGTCAATTTTGCTGAGTTGAAGTCAAATTCAATGTTTTCGAAAGATGCGCTGATCATTGATCCTGCTTCTTTGTCTTTCAATCCTTTAACTGCATCTTCCAGGTTTTTCAGACGGTTCTGAATATCCATACCAGCTTTATCAAGTCCATCAAGACGGCTATTGATAGCGGAAGGATCAAATGCGTTTTCAATTTTCTGAATTACAGGTGCAGGTGGTGGGAAGAAGTCGGCAGTAGTCATGTCGCGAACGTGAGTTTTGCTTCCTGTTCCAAGTTTGAAACGCAAAGTAGCCATCAGTGTGTTAGCGTCGTTGTATTCCACAATATTTGTTAATGGTGTAATGTATCCACGGTAGGTATAATCCAAACCGAGAGCTACAACTCTGCCTAAGTTATATTCCATTGAAGCTCCTGTGTAAGCCAGTGCATTGGTTTTGGTTGGCATAGAAGACATTCCTCTTGCATAAGTTACATCGGGCATAACAAGGTCAGAATAACTTGGAATACTTACTCCACCACCAAAGTTAGCGTAGAAATTCAACTTTGCATTGTCGCGTTTTGGGAAAAACAGATTAGAAAGATTTACAGAAGTAAATAAACTCGGATCAATTGTTTTTCCTTTGATAGTCGAACGGTTGAAGTTCAGATAGTCCAGATTAAGTCCTACACCTACAATCGGGTTGATTGTGTATTCAAGCGCTGCGCCGGCACCCCAGCTTGCGTTGTCAATAAAATCGTCACCTGCAGGATTGATATTGAAATAATCAACACCACCTTTAAGTGCAAAAGACCAATGTGCTGCATCAGTTTGAGCAGTTGTGTACGTAATAGCGCTTGCTATTACCATTACTGTTAAAATTAGTTTTTTCATTTTTTTGTTTTTTTATTAGCAGTTAAAATAAATTTAGTTAAGTTCTTTTTATAATTTACAAAAATACATATTATTTTTAAATTAAATTCCTTTTGGAGAAAAAATTTTAATTAAAAATGATATTTGCAGAAATTGTGATTCGTTTTAGTTGTATTTTCAGTCAGAACAACTATCCGGTTTGCTTTCACTGCATCAGAATAGTTGGGATTTTTGAATAAATTGACATTTGAACGATTGAAATTGTGTTGCTTTGAATCGAAACATGACATTTATTAAACAAATTAAATGAAGTATTGTTTCTTTTTTTCTTTTGAATGATTCATATGTGGAGCTGGAGGGAGTCGAACCCTCGTCCAAACAAGGAAACCATATGCTTTCTACATGTTTATCTTTGCTTAAGTTTTCGTGCTGCAGCAAGACCAAAGCCACCAACTGCTGCCTTATCCTTTGTTTTTTTGCTACCCGTACAAGGCTACGAGCAACTATCCCCGATTTATCCGCACCTCTGTATCAAATCGCCTCGGGGAGAGGGCATTTGAGAGATGTCTCGTCCTGACACCTTGTATCTGGATGAAGCTTAATCTACTCTATTCGATTAAGCAGCAAGAGCGTAATTATTTTCGCCAGTTATTGTTTTGAAATCCGGGATTTACGAGCCGGCATTCCGACGCTCGACATGCTTACATATCTTTTCTACCTGCTGTCAAAACCAAACAGCCCCAAAAACGCTTTTTTGGAATATCAAAAATTTAACAATTAATGTGCCAAAACTTCAAAGATTATAACAATCTTTTAAAAAATATGTTCAGCAAAGGCTGAACATATTTAAATAAAGCGGCAGAAAAATTGCTATCAATCTGTATATTAATTACTTGGCATAGCTTACTGCGCGGGTTTCGCGGATAACAGTAATTTTCACCTGTCCGGGGTATGTCATTTCGTCCTGTATCTTTTTGGCAATATCGAATGACAAAAGTTCAGTGTCTTTGTCATCCAGCTTGTCAGCTCCAACAATAACCCGCAATTCTCGTCCTGCCTGAATGGCGTAGGTTTTAAGAACTCCCGGATATGACAGTGCCAGGTTTTCGAGATCATTCAAGCGCTTGATGTAAGCCTCCACAATCTCTCTGCGGGCACCGGGGCGGGCACCTGAGATGGCATCGCACACCTGAACTATAGGCGCAAGCATGGTCTCCATTTCCACCTCGTCGTGGTGCGATCCGATAGCGTTGCATATTTCCGGTTTCTCCTTGTATTTTTCGGCCATACGCATTCCGAGCAATGCATGCGGCAATTCGGGTTCGTCATCGGGCACTTTTCCTATGTCGTGGAGCAGTCCTGCGCGTTTCGCTTTTTTGGGGTTCAGTCCGAGTTCTGATGCCATAGTGGCACACAGATTGGCCACTTCGCGTGAATGCTGCAGCAAATTCTGTCCGTATGATGAACGGTATTTCATTTTACCTACCATACGGATGAGCTCCGGATGAAGTCCGTGAATACCCAGGTCGATGGTAGTTCGCTTACCGGTTTCGATGATTTCTTCCTCTACCTGCTTGCGGACCTTATTCACTATCTCCTCGATGCGTGCAGGGTGAATGCGGCCGTCGGTAACAAGCTGATGGAGTGAAAGTCGTGCTATTTCGCGTCTTACAGGGTCAAATGCGGAAAGTACAATGGCTTCGGGGGTATCATCCACAATGATTTCAACACCGGTTGCTGCTTCCAATGCACGGATATTACGCCCTTCGCGGCCGATAATGCGCCCTTTTACTTCGTCGGAATCAATATGGAAAACTGTCACCGAATTTTCGATGGCTGCTTCGGTTGCCACCCGCTGAATGGTCTGCACCACAATTTTCTTGGCTTCCTTATTGGCCGTCATTTTTGCTTCTTCCATTATCTCGTTGATATACGAAAGTGCGTTCGTTTTGGCTTCTTCTTTCAGCGCATCCACCAGTCTTTCCTTAGCCTGTTCGGCCGAAAGTCCCGATATTGTTTCAAGTTGTTCTTTGGCCTGACGGTTCAGGTGCTCTGTTTCTCGTTTTTTGTTTTCGAGCAGTGTAAGTTGTTGTTCCAGGTTTTCAGACTTGATGTCTGTTTCATTCATTTTTCTTTGCATTTCACTTTGGCGCTGGTTAAGCTGCATTTCGCGCTGCTGAATCTTCACTTCTGCCGCCTGCATTTTAGCATTTCGCTGTTGAACCTGTTGTTCGTGCTCTGCCTTCAGGGCTATAAATCGCTCCTTGGCTTCTATTTCTTTTTTCTTTTTTAGCAGTTCGGCTTCCGCCTCCATTTCCCGTTTGGCTCTCTTATTGAATACCCCGAGCAGCAAATATGCGCCGAGGAATCCGAGAGCGAGAGAAACTACTGCAATTATTACGTTGTAAATCATATTGTTTTTTTTTGTTTTATAAGTAGTTGTTTTGTAGGTAGTTGTTGTTAATATATAGTTGTTTAAAAAATAAAATACGCATTATATTGCAACCGGGCTTTCAGGGGTTATTTTCCTGAAAATCACACTACAATCTAATGCGGTACTAAAAAAAATAAATGTATTGAAAGAAAGCAGAATTTTATACCAACAATTTTTTCAGTTCCTTATTCAGTTCCTCTATTTTATCAGCCATGGGAGCTTCGTCCTGATTCGTTTTCTGCTTGGAAATAATCACTGCCAGCTGATAAGCCACCAGTGTCAAAATCTCTTCCATGCTTCGCTGGCTGAATTGTCTTCTGTATTGTTCGAGATATTTATTTACTATCTTTTCGGCGTTTCTGTATATTTCTTCGTCTTCGCGACGTATATTCAACGGCATTCTGACTCCGTTAAGTAAAATATTTATTGAAAAAACATCGTCTTTATTCATACGTTCATTCGCTCAGAAGCGCCAAACATTTATCTATTTCCCGCACTATTTTATTCAAGTGCTTTCTGGAGAATTGGCGATTTTCATCGGAACCACCCAACCCGTTTGCTGTTTGTAAAAGCGTGTATTCTTTACGCAAATCCAGAATTTCTTTGTGAGCTTTCATCAAATCTTCTCTTTTCCGCTCCAACTCGGCTGCAAGATTTTCATTTTCATCACGCAAGGCCTTATGTTCGGAAATCAGTTTTCTAACATTCGATTCAAACTCGTTGATGAGATTTGCGTATCGGTTTTCCATGCTGTTTACTAAAGTCTCCACAAAAATAAGGTTTTGCTTTGAATAAAAAAAACAATTTATTCAATTTTAATTGAAAACGGAACAAATTACAACCTTTACCTTATCAATTGTTTTGATTTTTCGAGCGCAGCATTGATGTTGTCACAAATATTCTCGGTCCCAATAAGCTGATCAACACCTACTTTGTGAAGAACTTCGCGTACATTATCATTCACACCCGACAATAATATTTTGGTTTTGTCCTTTTGCGACATTTTTATCAGGTTCTCCAGGTTGTGAACTCCGGTTGAATCAATAAAAGGTACTTTTCGCATCCGTATGATTCTGACTTTGGATACACCTCCCACTTGTTTCATTGTTTCTTCAAACTTATTGGCCACGCCAAAGAAAAACGGACCTTCGATTTCATAAATGGAAACCCCTTTGGGAACTTCCAGTTTTTCGGAATCTGTCGCTCCTTCCACGTAGTCCGATTTATCGACCACATCCTGAATGACAGATACGGTAGAAACTTCCGAAATCCGGCGTAAGAACAGTAATACAGCCAGCAAAAGTCCCACTTCAATGGCAATAGTTAGGTCAAAAATGACGGTAAGCAGGAAGGTGGCAAGCAGCACAGTTACATCCGATTTTGTATTGCGCATGAGCGATTTGAAGGTACGCCACTCGCTCATGTTGTAGGCTACAATCATCAGTACGCCGGCCAGACAAGCCATGGGTATATGTTTGGTAAGTCCGCCCAGAAAAAACAGAATCAGCGCTAAAACTACGGCATGAATAATTCCGGCTACCGGAGTTCTTCCGCCATTGTTGATATTGGTCATGGTGCGGGCAATGGCGCCTGTGGCTGGAATTCCTCCAAAAATCGGGGTAATCACATTAGCAATTCCCTGGGCAATAAGTTCTGTATTGGAATTGTGTTTACTCCCTATTACACCGTCGGCAACTGTGGCCGAAAGCAACGATTCAATGGCGCCCAGCATGGCTATGGTAAATGCAACCGGCAGCAAAGTTCTTACAGTTTCGAAATCAATGTTGAATTTATTGGCTTCAGGAATGGTAGCATTGATTGTAAAACGATCGCCAATGGTTTCAATACCCTGAATACCAAAACTATTTCTTAGAAAATAAACCAACAGAGTCATCAGAATAATAGCAAGCAACGAACCGGGTATTTTTTTGGAGAAACGGGGAGTTACCGCAATGATAATTATTGATAGTATTCCGATAAGCAGCGCCCACCAGTTGATGGATGAGATATTCTGCGCATACACCGCCCACTTGTGAAGAAAATCGGCGGGCACTTTCTCAATTTGCAAACCAAAAAGATCTTTGATCTGAGTAGCAAAAATAGTAAGCGCAATACCACTGGTGAAACCTACCACTACCGGATAAGGAATGAACTTGATGATAGTTCCGAGTTTCAGTATCCCCATGGCTATGAGCATGATACCGGCTATGATGGTAGCAATAGCCAGTCCTGTGACTCCATACTGCTCGATAATTCCGTACACTATAACGATAAAAGCACCGGTAGGACCGCCAATCTGAACCCGGCTGCCACCCAGCAAGGAAATGATAAAACCGGCAATAATGGCAGTAAAAATGCCTTTCTCGGGTGATACGCCCGATGCAATACCAAACGCAATAGCCAGCGGCAAAGCTACAATACCAACGATAATACCTGACATCAGGTCGGAATAAAACTGCTGCCTGGTGTAATGCCTGAGCGTATAAACAATTTTCGGATCAAAAACTTTCATTTCAGTTGAATTATCAAAAAAATATAAAACCTTTTATTATTCTGATTGTTTTATTTTCAGTCTGTGCATATCTTTACTTCTTAAAAACGAGTGCAAAGGTACTGAATTAATGTCATTGAATATTAAAAGAGCATTAAAAATCATTCACTATTCCCTTTCATTTTATTTCAATTCTTTAACTAAAAATGTGGAAATCAAACCCTTACAACTTCAATCGAAGACCGACACACGTAGTAAGAATCGGCAATTTTGAGATGGGTGGAATTAATCCTGTACGGATTCAGTCCATGGCCAACACCAATACCAATGACATCGAAAATTCGGTGAAACAATGCCTGCGTATTGTGTCGGCGGGTGCCGATCTGGTGCGGTTTACCACTCAAGGCATCAAAGAAGTGGAAAGTTTGAAGTTGATTCATCAGGCCTTACGAAGTCAGGGATGCCAGGTACCTCTGGCTGCCGACGTACATTTCAATGCCAACGTGGCCGATCTGGCTGCTAAGCATGTAGAAAAAGTGCGGATAAACCCCGGAAATTATGTTAGTGGAATAAAGTCAGACCTCACGACCGATTATACCGACGAAGAATACACCCTTGAGTATGAAAAGATCCGTACACGGTTTATTCCTTTTCTGGATATTTGCAAAACTCACAATACCGCAATCCGGATTGGTGTAAATCATGGTTCGCTGAGCGAGCGCATGCTCAACCGGTGGGGAAATACAGCCGAAGGGATGGTGGAATCGTGTATGGAATTTTTGCGCATCTGTATAGAAGTGGATTTTCACCGTGTAGTGATATCCATGAAAGCATCCAACACCGTAATGATGATACAGGCAGTGAGATTGTTGGTTGAAAGAATGGAAAGCGAAGATATCCATTTCCCTTTACATTTGGGAGTAACCGAAGCTGGCGACGGTGAAGACGGTCGAATCAAATCGGCTGTGGGCATTGGTGCTTTGCTCGCTGAAGGAACAGGCGATACAATCCGGGTTTCGCTGAGCGAAGAACCCGAAGCAGAAATTCCGGTGGCAAAACTCCTCAGAGACTATATTGCTCAACGGGAAAACCATCCAATGATTGTACTCAAATCGGATAATCCGGTTTCATTGAAGCCTTTTACCCGAAGGAAAACATACGCTGTAAGAAATATCGGGGGTGAAAATATACCCGTTGTTATTTCAAAGCCGGTCAATCACCCCACGTTAAAGGCCGATTACATACTCAACGGCGAAACCATTGCAAATTCGGAAGGGGAAATCTTTAAAATTCACATTCCGGAAAATCTTACAAGGTCGGATGAAACTGTTTCTTTCCTGAGAATGAATTATTCTCAACTTACTCCTGAAATTATTTCGCATTTAAAATCAAGCAAAAAAACTGTTATCCTACTGGAAACAAGCCATATAAACCCGGTAGGTGAACAGCGCGCCTTTATTCATACGCTCATAGCCGAAGGATGTGAAACTCCGGTAATTGCAGCAGGGAGATACGGGGAAAACGACCTTGAGGACCTCCAGATTAAGTCTGCTGCCGATTTAGGCGTGATTTTTGTGGACTTTTTGGCCGATGGCATCTTTTTGGATAACGAAGGAACTGCATCAAACGAAGATGTTTTATCAGTTTCATTCGGCATACTTCAGGCTGCCCGTGTACGGGTAAGCAAAACCGAATTTATTTCGTGTCCGGGCTGCGGCCGAACCTTGTTCGAACTGCAAAGCGTCATCGCCCGGATAAAAGCGAAGACTTCGCATCTTACCGGTCTGAAAATAGGCATCATGGGCTGCATTGTGAACGGACCGGGCGAAATGGCCGATGCCGATTACGGCTATGTAGGTGCAGCGCGGGGAAAAGTAAGTTTGTATAAGAAACATGAATGTATCGAAAAGAATGTACCTGCAGAAGAGGCTGTTGAAAAACTGATTGACCTGATTAAAGCAAATGGTGACTGGAAAGAACCGGAAACGTGAACTTAATTTCAAACGTGACGTTCTATAAATTGTAATACATACAGAAAATTCGAATATTAACTAAAAAAAAGAAAAAATGAAAAAATTATTCTTAGCCTTTGCGCTTTTAATGACCGTAACGAGTGTAACGGTAGCACAAACAAATGACAGAGCAATTGGTATTCGCGGATTAAATAATGCCGCTGAAATTTCGTTTCAGAATCCTCTCAGTAATAGCACCAGACTGGAACTTGATTTAGGTCTTTACGGATTTGGTGATCACAACGGTTTTATTCTTTCGGGAATTCATCAATGGGTTTTTGGTCTTGACAATGGCCTCAACTGGTATGTGGGTCTTGGTGGGCAATTAGGTTCCCGGTCATACGAGAAAAATAATGTCTGGAATTCCGGTTTCGGACTCGCATTTGCCGGGCAAATTGGTATTGAATATAATTTTTCAATACCATTACAGGTGTCGCTTGATTATCGTCCAGCATGGTATGTAATTCCGGCATTCGGAGGAGCTTATGACACGGTAGGACTTGGACTTCGTTACAGATTCTGAATCAGTCACTGAAACTATTATCAAAACCAAAAGCAGGATAATCCGTCGGATCATCCTGCTTTTGTTTTAGTTTCATACTTACGCTTTCGGTTCTTCGGTAACGTCGGGTTCGGCGGTTACTTCAGGTTCGTCATCCTTATCAAACCGATCAGCCACTTTGCTGAAAGTTGCTTTCATCTGATCCCAAATGGATGCAGCGCCTTCTTTCACGTCGTCCCAGGCATCGTCGGCTGTATCAGCCAGTTCTTTCAGTTTGGCTTTGCCTTCGGCAATTTTTGGTTCCAGTTCGTCAATCAGTTCGTTGTATTTTTCTTTTGCATCTTCGGTAGCTTCTTTTGCTTTTAATTTCAATTTATCTACCTGAGCTTCCAGCTCATTCACTTGCGTGTCCAGCTTTTGTTTAAATTCAGATTTTTCTTCCATAATATTGTTGTTTTTTTAGTAAAGTATAAACATCCACACAAAGATAGTAAAGTTCTTGTATTTCTTAATTTTCTGATAAATAAATTTGTTTATTATTTTGACAAAAAAAATGCTGCGGGTGTTTTTACGGTTTTCCGGGTTGTGAATAATACTTTTAAGCTGTTTCAAAGGCATTCCATCATCAGTGAACTATGATTACAGGCTTAGACAAAACTCCTACGTTCAGTTTTATTTTCACAATATAAGTACCCGAAGGAACACCTGAAACTCTCAGAAAATCGTTTTGCGTCGTACGGATTAATTGTCCGTTCAGAGTGAATAATTCAACTTTTTCGACATTCTGACCCTCATTCACAGTTGTGTAGAGCATATCATTCGCCGGATTGGGATAAACTTCTGCATGAATCACATTTTCCGTACTCACCGATGTTTGACTTTTATCAAATACCAGCAAATTGTCGATAAACACATTTCCGGCCATAGAAAGAGGAGCCTTTTTCTGTAAGAATTTCAAAGCGGTTAATTTGTAGTTCTTTCCGGGCAGTAAATCGCTCAGAGTAACCTCAGCAAACTTCCATCCGCCGTAATGAATGCTGTCCAGTTTCACATCTTTTATATCGCTTTCTGATTCGAAAATAAGATAAAGCTCGTTTCCCGACAAATCACCATAGATGTGAAGCCCCACCGCAGAATCATTCGTAACTTCTATGTTCGGTTCAATAAATCGATAAACCACACTTCCGGCTTCACTACCAAGGAAAGAATAGCGCAGGTTGTAACTATATGAATTGAATAATTTTGTCGACGAAGAAGTCTGAGTCGTTGCTGTAACCATCAAATTGCTTGCAAGTGTATCCACTTTCAGCTTTCCGGCTGTTTCGAATGTTTCTACAACCGGTTTATCCGTAATCCTTTCGTCTGATGCTTTGAAAGGAAAATTCAGCGTATCTGTCAGGTAAACTCCGTCTACATCTTTGATTCCTTTGGCCAATTTCAACACATATTCCTGTCCCGGGATAAGATCTTGCGCCAGGGTAAAGGAAGTTGAGCCCAGCGGTTCGGGTGCCAAATTATTTCTGACAGTTCGCACGATTTTGGGCAAAGCTTTGCCTTGTTTATCATAAACCTGCACACCGCTGTTTAGTTCGGAAGTCTGGAGTTTCTTATCAAATACGAAAGTAAATGTGGGCGATTTGTAATCGATATTAATTTCACCTGCCAATGGATAGGACGCAAGCACGGAAAGTTTGTTCCGATTCATAGTTTTGAAGCTAAAGGTGAAATCTTCAACCATGCTCAATCCATCGTAATGTTTCAGCGTTTTTGCTAATTTCACTGTATAAACTGTGGTTGTATCCAATGGCATATTCGGTACAAACTCCATTACAAAGTTGGATTCTTTGAATACAAACTGTCCGGCAACTGCAGGAGAGATCGAAAAAGCCGACTTTGCACTTTCAACATCTACATCCCAGTTGAATTTGAAACGGATAACGGAACTAGCCAGCATCAATGTGTCAGCAGTCAGAGCTTTTGGAGAATATTCCACCACGGCGGGAGGTGTATTCCGTACTTTATTAGGCCGTACCTGTGCGTATGTTATCTGATTTGCCGTTACCTGAACTGTTGTTGTATCGTTGTGATATTCAGGATGACGGGTTATCAGAGTATATAGTCCCGGGTCAAGGTTTTTGAAAAGAAAAAATCCGTTGTTCAGATTATCCACCGTATAAGTG
>JAGPGR010000228.1:0-1808 GCA_018055865.1 Paludibacteraceae bacterium
ACACCACGCTGCGTGACGGCGAACAAACGTCGGGAGTTTCATTTGCTGCACAGGAAAAGGTCAGCATAGCCCGGCTGCTACTCGAAGAACTGGGTGTAGATCGTATTGAAGTGGCTTCGGCGCGTGTATCGGAAGGCGAATTTCAGTCGGTGAAAAAAATTGCCCAATGGGCGCAGACTCACGGGCATCTCGATCGGGTGGAAGTGCTTGGTTTTGTAGATGGTACTGCGTCGCTCGACTGGATTTCCAGCTCCGGCTGCCGGGTAGTCAACCTGCTCTGCAAGGGTTCACTGAAACATTGCACTCACCAACTACGCAAAACGGTAGAAGAGCATCTGGCAGATATTAAAGCAGTGATTGCCAATGCCGGAAATATGGGTATAAATGTGAATATTTACCTGGAAGACTGGTCGAACGGCATGCGCGACTCGGAGGAATATGTCTATCAGATGATGGATGAGCTGCAACATCAGCCGATTATGCGCTACATGTTGCCCGATACGCTGGGTGTACTCAATCCTGACGAAACCCGCGACTTTTGCCATCGGATGATCAGCCGATATCCCAATCTTCACTTCGATTTTCATGCTCACAACGATTACGACATGGCAGTAGCCAATGTATATGAAGCTATCAAAGCCGGTGTCAAAGGCGTTCACGTAACGGTAAACGGACTGGGTGAACGTGCAGGCAATGCTCCTCTGACCAGCATAATAGCTCTGATACATGATCATCTGAAACTGCAAACCAACATAAAAGAAACCAGCGTTTACCAGGTAAGTAAAGTGGTAGAAAGCTATTCGGGCATTCGTATCCCTAACAACAAACCGGTGATAGGCGACAATGTATTCACTCAGGTGGCCGGAATACATGCCGATGGCGACAAAAAAAACAACCTGTATTTCAATGACCTGATGCCCGAACGCTTTGGAAGAACCAGAGCCTATGCGTTGGGAAAAACTTCGGGCAAGGCCAACATCCTGAAAAACCTCGAACTGCTGGGCATCGAGCTGGATGACGAAACTATGAAAAAAGTGACCGAACGGATTATTGAACTGGGTGATAAAAAAGAAGTGGTAAGCACGGACGATTTGCCTTATATAGTTTCGGATATTTTGCAGAGCGACATCGAAAAACAGGACATTCGAATGCTCAATTATTCCCTCACTCTCACTGACGGGCTCCGACCCACAGCCAATGTAAAAATAGCTATCCGGGACGAAATATACGAACAATCGGCCGCCGGCGACGGGCAATTTCATGCGTTCTCCAAAGCCATGTATAAAATTTACAAGCGACTTGATAAACCTACGCCAGAGCTAATGGACTACGTAGTGGTAATTCCGCCCGGAGGACAAACCGACGCATTTGTACAAACCATCATTACCTGGAAATTTGAAGGGAAAATATTCAAAACACGCGGACTGGACATTGACCAGACTGTGGCGGCCATCAAAGCAACGATGAAAATGCTCAACCTTATTGAAACGGGAAATATCCCTACGATAAATTACATGGAATTGCCATAGCTTCTCCCTAAACCACTTACAGGAGAATTGTGATGAAATTAATAAGATAACTTTTAGCTTTGTTATATCATACAAATTCTTTAATAAAAACTAATTCGTGAAATTCGTACTAATTCGTGAAATTCGTTTTTAATTCGTGAAAATCAAAAAAAATGAAAACATTAAAAATAGCCGTTCTTCCGGGCGATGGTATCGGACCGGAAATAGTAAAACAAGCACTGGATGTTACTCAAACCGTGTGCGATAAATTTGGTCATAAACTGGAATATAACTATGCCA
>JAGPGR010000228.1:1908-4059 GCA_018055865.1 Paludibacteraceae bacterium
ATGAAAACATTAAAAATAGCCGTTCTTCCGGGCGATGGTATCGGACCGGAAATAGTAAAACAAGCACTGGATGTTACTCAAACCGTGTGCGATAAATTTGGTCATAAACTGGAATATAACTATGCCATTGTTGGAGCCTGCGCCATTGACGAAACCGGAGATCCTTATCCCGCTACAACGCACGAACTCTGCATGCAGTCTGATGCCGTCCTGTTCGGAGCCATCGGTTCGCCCAAGTACGACAACGACCCGAATGCTAAGGTTCGTCCGGAGCAGGGTTTGCTGCGTATGCGCAAAACACTGGGATTATATGCCAATATCCGTCCGGTAACTACATTCCCGTCGCTTATTCATAAATCTCCGCTTCGTGCCGAATTGATAGAAAATGCCGACTTTATGTGCATCCGCGAACTGACAGGTGGTTTGTACTTCGGAAAGCCACAGGGACGCAGCGAAGACGGCAACACTTCTTACGACACCTGCATTTACACCCGCGAGGAAGTGGAACGCATCCTTCATCTGGCCTACAAATATGCCGGACAACGGCGAAAAAAAGTAACCATGGTCGACAAAGCCAACGTGCTGGCCACTTCGCGTCTTTGGAGGCAGATTGCGCAGGAAATTGCCCCGCAGTATCCCGATATCGAAACCGAGTATATGTTTGTGGACAATGCTGCCATGCGGATTATTCAGTGGCCCAAAAGTTTCGATGTGCTGGTAACCGAAAATCTATTCGGCGATATTCTCACCGATGAAGCATCTGTGATTACCGGCTCGCTGGGTATGCTTCCATCCGCCTCTATCGGATTGCACACATCGGTTTTTGAGCCCATTCACGGATCGTATCCACAGGCAGCCGGAAAAAACATAGCCAACCCTTTGGCAACAATTTTATCGGCAGCTTTGATGTTTGAATATGCTTTCGGTATGATGGAAGAAGGCCGCCTCATTCGCGATGCCGTTGCAGCAAGCATGGATGCCGGTGTGGTGACCGAAGATATAGCCGACGGTGGAAAAACGTATTCGACCAGCGATGTTGGCGAATGGATAGTGAAATGGATTAAAGAGCATTAGCTTTTATTTCATAAGAAAACATCTTTTCTTTGTTTAATGGGTTAATTTGAACCTTATTTATTTGTTCAGATACTATCCGGTTTCCAGCAATCAGATAAACTAACGAAATCGATCTTCTTAGCCCTCAATAAACCGGTTTATTTTGTTACTTTTGTAATGACTAATAATCCGATTCATTATAATTGCCCAATAACCTTTTATTACTATGTACAAAAATTATTTATTTATTGTTGCAATCCTGTTAAGCTTTCATACTGTATTTGCTCAGGAGGTCAGGATTTCAAACTCATCAGTAACTCAGGTCAATAACTACAGTGCCCGCGGCAACAATAATGAAGAAATTCTGATAATAAAACTCGCGGCAAATGTCAACTCTCCGGTTGAATTATCTTCGTTGAAGATGAATATGAACGGAACAACCAATATCAAAGACGTAGCACAAATACTTATTTATAAAAAAATCGCGAAAGAAGAATTTGATCCGCGAAATCCGCTGAAAACGTCGGTATTGCTTGGTAAAATAAAACCATCGAAGCGTGATATCCTGATACCGCTTCAGGGAAAAATAACATCAGATACCACCTGTATTTATGTTACTTATGAGGTAAAGGAAAATGCTGCAGAAGGAAACAAACTTGATGCATCTGTCATTTCTCTCACAACAGGAAATCAATCTCACTTTTTTGCTTCAGGAAATCCGGAGGGTTCAAGAGAAATTTTGCTGAGACGAACCCTGGTTTACGCCCCTAACGATTTCGGATCGAAAAACTATAGAATTCCGGCCATTACCACTGCTAATGACGGTTCGCTGGTAATTCTTACTGACAAACGAAAATTCAACAGCACAGATTTACCCGAAGATATTGACGTTGTGGCCAATAGAAGTACTGACGGCGGAAAAACATGGTCTGAACCGGTCACCGTGGCAGAAGGAAAAGGCAGAGGCAAAGGGTATGGTGATGCTTTGATTATGAAAGCAAAATCGGGGAAACTGGTAACTCTCTTCGTGGGAGGAACGGGCTTGTGGGGATCAACAGCCGGCAATCCGCAACGTACGTATGTTTCCGCAAGCACCGA
>JAGPGR010000229.1 GCA_018055865.1 Paludibacteraceae bacterium
CTCATCAGGAATAGGGGTTGTTTGAGGTGTTCGAAGGTTTCCAGTTTCAAACTTTCATTCACAGGCATTGCACCGCCTACTACCATACGGTCGTACATGGAGTAAACCATGTTCACTTCATCGGCAGAGAATACTTTTTCAATCAAAAAATCACGGCGCAAGCGTTGCGTATCATACGACTTTGCATCTTCGGGATGGGCTGCATAGCGCAGTTCGTAGTTGGTTTTCATACTTTATATATTTTTTTGTTTATTTCACTGGATAAAATGTTGCACAAGAAATTGGTTCGAGAAGATTTGTGCACGTGCACAACTAAAACTACAAAAAAAACGAATTTCAATTCGCTGATTGTGATTTCCTGCTTTTAAATTGGCAACGACAAAAATAATAAAAATTTAACCGCAAACAAAAAAAAATGCATTTTTTCAATCCTTTATTCAAATAAACAGTCTTAAATCGTGGATTAAACAGACTAATCTTGAACCTTGTGAATACAATTCTTATTAATCAGGAAAATCATGTTTGAAAAGAATCATTTCTGAAAACAACCCACACGGGCATTAACTCAAAAAACCGGATGTTTAGAGCACATCCGGTTTTTTGTTAATATGAATTCAGACGGAAAGAAATTATCTTCTTTGAGCCACAAACTCATTTCGTTTGCCCGAAAAGATTTCGTACTGGCAATAAAGACATTCCAGGGCACCGTTGAGCAAGGGGACTTTTTGAGATGGTTTGAGGCCGATTTTGAAGAGACAATCTTCGTGCGAACTGATGACCCAGGCGGTATTTCCGGTGAATTTATGCTTCAGGAAAGTACCCAGAGCTGCGTACAAACCGAAAATATCGGGTGAGGTGATGCGTTCACCGTAGGGCGGATTGGTTACCAGAAGGCAGGTATCCTTCACAGCTTCGAGTTCCTGCAGGGGGCATACCTTGAGGTCGATGTATTTGGTCAATCCGGCGCTCTGCACGTTTTGCCGGGCGGTGGCAATAGCGCGGGCAGAGATGTCCGAGCCATAAATTTTGTGTTCGAAAGGACGTTCCAGGCTGTCGTCGTTATAGAGATTCTGAAAAATTTCTTCGTTGAAATCATTCCATTTTTCGAAAGCGAAAGAATTCCGGAAAAGTCCGGGAGGTATGTTGAGTGCAATAAGCGCTGCTTCAATGAGCAACGTGCCCGAGCCGCACATGGGATCCAAAAAATCGGACCCACCACGCCAACCGGTCATCAGAATCATACCCGCCGCCAGTGCTTCGTTGAGGGGAGCTTCTGTTTGCGACACCCGATAACCCCGTTTGTGCAATGATTCGCCCGAGCTGTCGAGCGACAGAGTACACTGATTGTGCGCTATGTGAATATTGACCATCAACTGCGGATTATCGAGCCTCACGGATGGCCGCTTATCGTATTTCTCCATAAAAAAATCGGCTATGGCATCTTTCACGCGGTAAGCCACAAATTTAGAGTGACGAAACACCTCGGAATAAACAGTAGAGTCAATGGCGAAAGTAGTATCCACTTTCATGAACTTTTCCCAGTCGATTTTTTTCACCTGCTCGTACACATCGTCGGGATTTTCGGCTTTGAATGTGGCAATTGTTTTGAGTACCCGGGATGCCGTTCGCAAGTGGAGATTGGCTTTGTAAAGCATTTCCAGATTACCGGTGAAACTTACCGCACGCCGCTGCAACTGCACATTATTCGCTCCCAGTTCAACCAGTTCAGTTGCAAGTATTTCCTCCAGCCCCTTGAAGGTTTTGGCTACCATTTCGAATTCCATATATTTTTTTTTATTTGATGTTTGAAAATTGTTTGAAAGTTTGGTTAAATAGTCAAACGGTTGAATATTTATATGATTATCCGCTAAACGACCATTTCAAAAAACTGATAACAGCTGTTTTGTAATCAGTGACTAATCCTGTTAGCATTATCGGGATGACAGAGTTCCAACTTTGTCAATTCAGACCATTTCAACAGAATTGGAATTCTGTCGTCCCGGTCAGAGAGAAAGTGCAATTCCAGAATTGAAAGCGAAAGATACAACAGGTCGCTTTGCGGATAAGCATAAATATTTAAATATTTGTCCACAAAAGGCAGGGTTAAATGGTTATCAATAAACAAATACACCAATCAACCAATCAACCAATCAACCAAAAACGCTCAGGAAACTCCGTACTTTTTCTCGTACCTCGTCCGGCATTTACTGCATCCGTTTTTACTTTTGCAGCCTTTACATTTGGAAAAAGGAGGTATAGGTTTGTCGGTTTTCGGATCGAAAGTATAGTTGATTTTTTCGTTGCGGTATTTTTCCTTTTTATCGTTTTTGTGCTCTTTGACTTTTTCGTTCTTTTCAGCCGATTTATGTTTTTTGTCCTTTTTTTTCAACGTTCCTTCGGACATCACATCCTCTTCCACCCTTTTGCGCTGCAATACTTTGGCGCCTGCAGGTACATCCGAATCCACCCAGATATTACCTCCAATTACGGCGTTGTTGCCTACCCTGATATTACCCAGAATAGTAGAATTGGAGTAAATAATCACGTTGTCGCCTAATTTGGGATGCCGGTCAATTCCCTTGATGGGATTCCCGTTTTCGTCGAGCGGGAAACTTTTTGCGCCGAGCGTTACCCCCTGATAAATTCTCACATTGCGGCCTATTCGGGAAGTTTCGCCTATTACCACACCTGTGCCGTGATCTATCATGAAAGAGTCTGCTATGACAGCCCCAGGATGAATATCGATGCCGGTTTCGGAGTGGGCAAGTTCGGTAATGACGCGTGGAATAATTGGGACGCCCAGCTCCAGCAATGCATGAGCAATCCGGTAACTGCTGATGGCACGTATGCCCGGATAGCAAAATATCACTTCGCCCAGACTTTTGGAGGCCGGATCGCCGTTGAACGAAGCTACTGCATCTTTGTGCAGCATATCGCGCAGTTGCGGGAGTTCTGCAATAAAACAGGCAGCCAGGTTTTCGGCTTTTTGGTTCAGTTCGGTGCAATGAAAATCGAGTTCTGAATTCTCAAAACACATTCCCGACTTAATCTGCTGAAGCAACAAAGCATGTATCAGTTGTACATTTTCTTCAATGTGATGCCTTACGTTATCCGGATTTACATCAGCATTGCCGAAATAACCCGGAAAAATAACCGACCGCAATAATTTTACTATTTTATTGATAATTTCAGTTGACGGCATCGGGTGGTTTTCCTCCTGACGACGACATACATATTTCAATCCCTCAGGGTCGGCCAGTTGAGCTATACTATGCTTTATTTGTTTATTCATTTTTTTTAAGAATGTTTCAATTCATTTTTTTGAATTACACTAACAACCGATGTATGAAAAGTGTTCGGAGTTTACCTGTTTGTGTGGTTGGTTTCGTAGATTTTTACAGCCTGCAGGGCATTTTGCAGTCTATCTTCACCCGTTCCGCCTATTCTGGCGAAGGGTGTTCCCAGATCAATGATTTCATTTTCATACCAGTTCAGGAAAAAATCCCGGTTTTCACCGTTTTCCCTCACGGGGTCGCATTCCCAGGGAATGTCGGGCAGACAAAGCATGTAAAAATCAAAAAAACGGGAGGCTAATCTTTCGTTGACAAAATCGGGTACAAAGTCGTATTTATAGGCCAGCCATACTTTAGTAACAATCAAATCCGTATCAAAAAACACATAATCGGGCTTCGTTTTTCGCTCGTATTTTTTCTCCTGTTCTATCTGGAGTCGGGCTATCCGCCACACATCCCCGCAGGTATAATGATATTCCATCTGCTCCACATAGTCACGAGCCAACTCAGGCACCCATTCGCCATGAAAATGCACGGTGAGTTTACGGCAGAGCTCCGTTTTACCGGTAGATTCGGGTCCAATAACGGCAACTTTAAGCATTTCTTTCAGCAGATATCGTTTTTTTTAAAAATTCACACTCTAGCGCCCCGCAACGTCGGTATTAAACCCCCCGTAGCGTGTTCTTTTAATTCCCCATAAGTGTACAACAGCATAAAATGAGCAAAAATTGAACAGTTGCAGGAAAAAATAATCTATATTTGTG
>JAGPGR010000230.1 GCA_018055865.1 Paludibacteraceae bacterium
TCATCTGTTTCCTGTGCCGACCGATCAATGCGGGCTACCCAGGTGTAAGCACGGCCAAGGGCTTCAGGCATTTTTTCTTTAGGAATCGTTTTTACCAGTAAATATCCAACCAACAATACAGCTACTATGGCTCCCATTATTCCGGCCAGTTTTTTCCAGGAAATCTGACCGATAAACATCATGAAAAACACAACTAATCCTAATATGGCTGCGGTTGAGAAATTTTCCAGCAATATTAATCCGATAATAACTCCGGCAACTCCCAGAATCCAGATGAAATATTTTTTTTCGTAGCCCGGATTGGCTCTGATGCGGGATATAAAGTCTGCAATGACGATAATGAGCGATAGTTTTGCAATTTCGGATGGTTGAAACTGAACACCCATAATTCGTATCCAGCGGCTGGCTTCGTTGGTGCTTTCGCCCCGTGCCAGCACGTAAATGAGCAGAAAAAAGGATGTAATAAGCCCCAGATAGGCAAGAATACGAACATACCTGTATGGAACCAGGTGAACAAAATAAGCGAGCAAAGCTCCGAATACCAGAAATGAAACATGTTGAAGCATAGGTGCGGTATGGTTGGCTGCCTTGAAAGCCAATGTACTCGATGCACTGTAGAGCTCAATGCTGGAAAATATACACAAAATGATAAATACTATCCATATTGTGGTATCGCCTTTCAGATATTTTGTAAATAAATTTCCCATTCATTTATTAATTTTAGGTAAAAATCACTCAACCACTCAATCAATTCACCAATCAAAGATTTCTGACGCAGGCTTTGAATTGTTTTCCGCGGTCTTCGTAGTTCTTGAAAAGATCAAAACTGGCACAGCAAGGCGAAAGCAATACTGTTTGTCGCGGATTTGCCATCTTGTACGCTTCTTTTACACACTCTTCCATGGATTGCACATCGACTATTTTTTCCACTTTTCCGTCGAAGAACTGATGCAGTTTTTCGTTGTCAACCCCCAGAAAAATTAATCCTGTCACTTTTTCCTTCACCAGTTCTTCTATTTCGGAGTAATCATTTCCTTTGTCGGTGCCGCCCAAAATAAGTACAACCTGCGTACGCATGCTTTGAAGCGCATACCAGCATGAATTTACATTGGTCGCTTTCGAGTCGTTGATGTATTTTACATCTTTCACTGTGGCAACGTATTCGAGCCGGTGCTCCACTCCCTGAAAATCCTGAAGCGACTGCCGGATATTTTCCTTGCGTACGTTCACAATTGATGCTGCCAGCCCGGCTGCCATGGAGTTGTATGTATTGTGTATTCCCTGAAGGGATAATTCTGCTGAAGGCATAGTGAATAAGTTGTTTAATGTATTTATAATCAATAGGTTATTTTCGATAAACGCTTTTGTCTTTTCTTCTCTTTCCAACGAAAAAGGGTAGAGTGTCGATTGAATTTTCCGCTTTTTAAGCTCCTGCTGAATGACCGGATCGTCGTTCCAGAAGATAAATGAATCTTTGCTGGTTTGATTTTGGATAATTTTGAATTTCGAATCGATGTATTTCTGAAATTCGTAATCGTAACGGTCCAGGTGGTCGGGCGTGATATTGAGCAAAATGGCAATATCAGCCTTAAATTCTTTCATTCCGTCGAGCTGAAAACTGCTCAGTTCCAGAACGTAATAATCAAAATCTTTTTCAGCCACCTGCAGCGCCAGGCTTTCGCCTACATTCCCGGCCAATCCGGCGTTCAAACCTGCATCTTTCAGAATGTGATATATCAGCATGGTGGTGGTTGTTTTGCCGTTGCTGCCTGTAATGCAAATCATTTTGGCATCGGTATACCGCCCTGCAAATTCAATTTCCGAAATTACCGGAATTTTTTTCTCAATCAATTTTTTTACAATAGGTGCTTTGTCTGGTATTCCCGGACTTTTTATCACCTCCCCGGCATTCAGAATTAATTTTTCCGAATGCTGTTTTTCTTCCCATGGAATATGATGATTGTCAAGTAATTGCTTATAATGATCTTTTATTTCACCAAAATCGGAAACAAAGACATCAAATCCCTGCTTTTTTGCCAAAACGGCTGCTCCTGCACCACTTTCGCCCGCTCCAAGAATGACAATTCGCTTCATTTTCACCTAATTTTAAGTGTAATAATCGTTATTGCTGCCAGTATTATTCCTATCAACCAGAATCTTACAACCAGTTTCGACTCATGCACCGGGTTCGTCGGCTTATTCAGTATGGCTTTGATACCGGATTTGCCTCCTTGCTGAAAATGGTGATGAAGGGGCGACATGAGGAAAATCCGCCGGCCTTCACCGTATTTTTTCTTGGTATATTTGAAATAAACACGTTGCATGATAACCGAAAGACTTTCGACGAAAAACAGGCCGCACAAAACCGGAATCAGCAATTCTTTGTGAATTGCAATGGCAAAAACAGCGATGATTCCCCCGAGTGTCAGACTTCCGGTATCGCCCATAAATACCTGTGCAGGGAACGAATTATACCACAGAAATCCGATGGTAGCACCGATCAGTGCTCCGGCAAAAACAACCATTTCACCGGTGCCCGGAATATACATGATGTTCAGGTAGCCGGCATAATTAATATTACCCGACAGATAGGCCAGTATACCCAGCGTGACCCCGATTATGGCCGTGGAACCGGTGGCCAGCCCATCCATTCCGTCGGTCAGGTTGGCACTGTTAGATACGGCTGTTACAACCAATATTGCCATGATTACAAATAAAATCCATCCATATTTTTGGGCATTTTCTCCGGCGTGTTTGAATGCATCGGCGTAGTCCAGGTTGTTATTTTTGAAAAATGGAATGGTGGTTTTAGTGGATTTCACTCCTTCTTTTTTGTAGCTTACATCTTCCACTCGTTGCGAGATGCCGATATATTCTACGTTTTCACGAATTAACACATTCGGACTCAAGTAAAGCGTCAAACCCACAATTAAGCCCAGTCCTACCTGCCCGAAAATCTTAAATTGTCCTTTCAATCCTTCCTTATTCCGATACTTAATTTTCAGATAATCGTCTGAAAATCCGATTATTCCCATCCAAACTGTAGTGATAAGCATCAGAATGATGTAAATATTGGTCAAATCTGCGAGCAAAAGAGTGGGGACGAGAATGGCCAGAATAATAATAATTCCTCCCATGGTTGGAGTTCCTTTTTTCTTCAGCTGATCTTCCATGCCCAAATCGCGAATAGTTTCGCCGATTTGCATTTTTTGCAGGCGGTTGATGATTTTTCGCCCAAAAACCGTTGCTACAAGTAAAGCCAGAATAAAACCCACACCCGTTCGGAATGAGATGGATAAAAACATCTGCTGACCGGGAATGTCGTAAGATCTTTCTAAATACTGAATCAAATGGTATAGCATAATAACCTCCTCAATCGCCCGAGGGCTTATTTTTTAGATTTTTTAATGTTCTCAAAATATTGTATTTCACTTATTCATTGCTCGAAGCATGTCCCTTTCCTTCGGAAAGTAATTTAGAGAAAGACCGCCTTTCTCACCTCTTCCTTATCATCAAAATGGTATTTCACACCTTTAATTATCTGATAATCTTCATGTCCTTTGCCGGCTATGAGTACTACATCGCCCTTTTGGGCTATGGTACAAGCTGTTTTGATAGCTTCACGGCGGTCCACGATAGTCAGACTCCGCATTTTCTGTTCGGAGTTCAGACCGTCAAGCATGTCGTTGATAATATCCATCGGCTCTTCGTTGCGCGGATTGTCGGATGTCAGAATGGCTTTCCAACTTCCATTCACGGCTTCCTGCGCCATCATGGGACGTTTTCCTTTGTCGCGGTTGCCGCCGCAGCCTACTAAGGTTATCAGGTTTCCTTTCCCCTGCAGTATTTCGTTGATAGTCGAAATGACGTTTTTCAGTGCATCGGGCGTATGAGCATAGTCTACAATAGCTGTAAATCCTGCCGGTGCCTGAATGGTTTCAAATCTGCCCGAAACGGAGTTCAATGTGCTGATGATACGTAGCACTTCCAGTTCGTCTTGTCCCAGCAAAACGGCAGTTCCGAAAACAGCAGTCAGATTATACGCGTT
>JAGPGR010000232.1 GCA_018055865.1 Paludibacteraceae bacterium
TCAAAGTCAGTTCCAATAATGCCTTGAATATAATTATTCGACGTATCTTGAGAATATGTTTTTGGTATAAAAGCAAAAAATATTATGCTATAAAATAATAATATTTTCTTCATATTTTTTTATTTAATTGTTTGTTGACAAAAGTACGAAAAAACATATAAATACAAATTATATTACATAAAAACTCATCAACATATCAATTATTTAAAAAAATTGAAACGCTATGGAGTCCAAAATCAGCGGAATTTCCTCGTTGTCCACACCGTTGGCATTGAGCAGCTCGCTGTCCTGCCTGAACATGTTGACAAACATATCCCAGTTGTTATCAAGCATTTTCAACACGTAGTCATATTTTTCCCTTGCTTCTTTGTTTTTATTCATGCACCAGTCGATATGACCCGCAATCATGCGGTCGTATGCGGTAACATCTGCTGTGTCAAGCAATATAGATGCGAAATAGCTTGCCTGAGCTATGTTTTTTGCGTTGAAAGCCACCCACATGGTGGTACGCATCACTTTCTGATTGTCTGGATACGCTTTATTCAGTTTTGTTAGCTCCTTTAATGCTTCATCGTATCTTTTCAGTTCGGTCAGACAATTGACAATCTGCAGTTGAACCGAAAGATTGTCGGGCTTGATGAAGTCGGCATGCCGGTAGGTGCTCAGTGCATTTTCGTTGTCGCCCAGCAGCCGGTAGCACAAGGCTATTTTCCGGTTTGTCCAGAAGTCGTCGGGCTGAATAATGTCCGCTTTTTTATAAGCCTGTAGAGCAAGTGTGAGCTGTGAATTCTGCTGATAGGCATAACCCATTTTCTGATAGAGTTCGGCCGAGGTTTCTCCTTCTTTTTCTATTTCGCTATACAACTCTAATGCCTGAGGGTAGAGTTTTTTAGAGAAATAATATTCGGCAATGTTTTTTTTAATTTCATCATCAATAGAAAGCATATCGAACAGATAAGTTTTGTGCATGATGAGTGATGTCTGAAACATATCGGCAAAGTCGCTCCGGTGTGTATTCAGCTTGAAAAAACGGAATAAATCCTGTATGTAATGCTTCGAAATTGTTTTTGCCCGTACATTGGGAGCAATGATGGCTTCGTCTTTGTTCATTTCTTCCATTTGCTCGGCTGCCTGGCTAAATGATTGTTTCATCATGTCTCGTTGCATGTCGGGCATGCGCAGAATGCTCATGCAGAAAGAATAGCGGTCGGAGTTGCACATCACGTTGGAGTTGACAAAGGCTGTGATAAGCGATTTTTCGTCGCTGCTGAACAATGGTTTTACGGCCTGATTTTCAGTATAAAAAGGCAAAAACCAGTTGGAAAATTCCTGAAAAAATGGAAAAGATTTCAGCATGGAGAAAGTGCTCATATACACGTCTGCTCCGCTCATTTCCAGTTCGGCAAATTCCTGAATTTTTTCGGAAGCACCGCTGTTTTCTATCATTTCCTGCCAGTCCGGGTTGATTTCGCCCCATTCGTCCATGTTCAGCGGATTTTCTCCGGTCAATCCCTGATCCATCATAGGGCGGAGTTTCATCAGTTCGGGAAATATCTCTTCCTGCAGTTTTTTTGAAATCTGATCAGTTTCAGTCGTTCCAATAATCTGAATGATAATATTTTGGAGTTTTTCAATGAGTATATCGTCATCGGTCATCAGCACCAACCGATTTCTGATAGAAGGGAAGTAGGGCAGGAGGTGGTTGTATTTGGCTAAAATAAAGCACAATCCAACCAAAGCCCTTTGTTGGGTGTTCATATCTGCCGAGTTGCAGGCATCAATCAGCATCAGCAGTTTATTCTCATTGAAAGTTCGCCAGAGATTCAGCGTAATAGCCGAAACTATCATGGATTTCACCACAGAATCATTGAATTCATCATCCATAATCCGGTTGTATATTTCCATTATTTCGGCAGAGTCATAGCCTGACTTAAGCCAGAAGTAGTTGAACAGGTAGCGTACGGCGTTTTCAAATTCAGCTTCTATCTGATTTTCTTTATCAGTATCGCCTGAGTTAATTTCGTGAAGTTCGGTTAATTTTTCTTTCCGGTTTATTCCGTTTTTCAGATTTTCCGGGCTTAGCTGCGCTGTGAAGGGAAAGTAGCGCTTCTGGGTGAATTCGAAATTGGTGGAATCGCGGGTGAGCAATTCATCCCGCATGTCGGCTGCCAAAGTGAATATACGGGCTCTCAGTTTGTTGTAAATGGATTTACGCTCCGGATCGTCCACGCCATCCATGAAATACTGCAGCAGATATTGGTAGCTTGTCTGCATATTTTCCAGGTTTTGTGCGTGTGCAGGCGACTGGAGTTCTGCGTTTAGTTCGGCCGTTGTCTCAAAAGCATTTTTCAGCCTTCCTTCGGTGAGATAAGTCAGAATTTTTTTGTAAGTACTGTGTATTTCGGTTGGTGTCATCTTTTGTTTTCGTTTTATTTAATCCGATGCGAAATCTCTGAGTAACAAAAGAAATTAATTTAACCTAACTTACTTGTTTTTCTGAGTCTTTCTTCATCAATGATTTTAAGTTTTCGCCCGTCCATGGCAATCATTTCGTCGTTTACAAAACTGGCGAGCGTGCGTATTGCATTGGATGTGGTCATGTTCGAAAGATTTGCCAAATCTTCTCTGGAGAGATAAATACTGATAGTAGCTCCATCCTCTTCCACTCCGTAATTCTCTTTTAGAAATAGCAAAGATTCTGCCAATCTTCCCCTGATGTGTTTTTGTGTCAAATTGACAGTCCGGGCATCCGATTCGGCCAAATCAAATGACAGTTCTTCCAGAAAACGGTAACAAAAGGCGTTGTTGTGACGAAGGATGGAAAGGAAATTATCGCCGCTTATCATATACACCGTCGAAGCTTCGAAAGCTGTAACAGTGGTGCTGTTGGGCTCGTTGGCAATGATGGCCCGATAACCGAAATTCTCGCCCGGCTTGAGCATTCTTACTATCTGCGGGTGGTTGCCGAAACCGGATTTGTACACTTTTACTTTGCCGCTTGCCAGCACCATCAGGTGAGTAGGTGTGTCGCCTTCTACCTGAATGACTTCGTTTTTATTGTAATGCTGAACAGAATAGGTGTTTTTTAAAAAATTTCGTTCGTCGGGAGTCAGCACATCCCAAAATGTAAATACATCTTCAATTGGTTTCAGCAATGAATGTTGTCTTTTGGTCATAAAGCTCTTTTTGTGTTTGAAAACAATGTTTTACAGCACAAATTTACAATGAAAAAATCATATTTTTGTCAAATAGAATTAAAAAGTGCATAAAACAAGGACATGAATGAGCGAAATTAACATTTCTTTTAACGTGAGTGGAGTATTTCCGAAAATATATTCACTTAGAGTCTGTAAAATCAGCTACATATTTGGTGATTTGTCAAAAAGAAAATTGTATTTTTGTCAATATTCTAAAAAAAATCAGCTTATGCGAAGGATTATTTTATCCCTGATAGTATTGTTGGGCATTGTGGCTTCTGTAAGTTCTGAATCAGTTGTAGTTGGCGATTCGGCTGAGATAAGTCTTATCACCTGCTCGCCCGGTCCGGCAGCGTATGAGAAATTCGGTCACACCGCTTTGCGTTATGTTGACCCTGCATCAGGGCTTGATTTGGTGTTCAATTATGGAATCTTTGATTTTGATCAACCGGGTTTTTACTACAAGTTTGTAAAAGGCGAAACGTATTACATGCTTGGAGTGTACAAAACCAGTCAGTTCCTGCCCCAATACACCGAACGTAATTCACAGGTAACGGAGCAGGTGCTCAACCTCTCTAAGCAAGAAAAACAGCAGTTGCTCGATGCTCTCTTTGTCAACTACCTGCCGGCAAACCGGAATTACCTCTATAATTTTGTGTTCGACAACTGTGCTACCCGCCCCCGCGATAAAGTGCTGGAACTATTTCGCGGAAAACATATCCAGTACAATATCTCTGAGGACAACCGCTCATTTCGGGAATGGGTGGCTGCTTACACCGGCGACAAAAGCTGGCTGATGTTTGGAATTGATCTGGTATTTGGAAAAGATGCCGACAGAATAGCCTCAAA
>JAGPGR010000231.1 GCA_018055865.1 Paludibacteraceae bacterium
GTAGCATCCTGCATGGCTACACGGTCAGGTGCAAAGTCCACATAGGCAGTAGCACGCTGGTAATCTTCTACCTGAACGTTGGGGGAGAGGTGCGAAAATAAAATCTTTTCGGTTAAGGTCAGCGGACGACCTAATTTTTCTTTTGCATTATTAATTTTACCGGGAAGTTCCGAATAAACTTTGCGAATCATGTCAATGTCGAAAATCATAGTATCTATTTTTTTATAAATTTGTTTATTACTAAAAATTGTAACAATGATTTGTTAAAATTGTTCAGAAAATGACATTAAAAAAAGGCGTTTGAATTGTTCAAACGCCTTAAAACTGAAAATGATCAGAAACTTACATGTCTTTGAAAAGCAAATATGCAACAACCAGTGTGAGCAATATGTTGAAAGTCTGAGCTATCAGAAATGTCCAGATGTACTTGGTGTTTTCTTTCTTGAAAATGTAGCGGAAGTCGGTTTCCAAACCGATGCAGACGAATGCAAGTGAGAATAGAATTTCACGGGCACCTTTATTGGCTACGCCCGAAAGCTGTTTGGCAACATCGGGAGCAAATGCGAAACTGAAAACAAGTGAAGCCAGTAAAAACCCGAGTACAAATTTAGGAAACCGCTCCCAAAGAACTGATCCGGAAGGACGAATTTCGGAATTACTGCCCTTGAATGACCAGTAAATGGATATTACAAAAGCTGCTACACCTAAAAGCACATTTTGAGCCGATTTGATAATTACACTGTATTTTTCTGCCGTTGGTCCCAGAAATTTACCGGAAGCTACCACCGCAGCCGTTGTATCAATCGTTCCACCAAGCCAGGCACCTCCTACCACTTCGTTCAGCCCAATCCATTTCACAATATAAGGCATGAGATACATCATCGGAATAGCTACTATCAGAACCAGCGAGACAACAAATGAAAGCTTTTTGGGGTCACCTTTGATGGCTCCGCTGGTGGCTATGGCTGCCGAAACTCCGCAGATGGAAACGGCGCTGGAAAGAATTGCACCCATTTCTCTGTCAACTTTGAACAGTTTGGCTATGGTAAACGTGAAATACCACACACAAAATACGACTATTACTGCCCGAATCATTCCGAGGCTGCCGGCTTTCATTATTTCCTTGAAAAGTATGGAAGTACCCAGTATGACCAACCCCGCTTTGATGTAATACTCGCTTCGAACTGCCGGTGCCAACCACTTGGGCAGTCCAACTGTATTTCGGATAAGCAATCCGATAGCCACAGCAAAAAACACGGCTTCCAAACCTATTTTTTTGATGGGAGCTACCATACTAAGGTACTTGGCAGCCAGCGCCAGCGCAAAAATTACGACAAAAGACAGTATAAAACCTTTGCCTTTATTGCCCATAAAAAGATAACCTAAAAATGACAGAAGTCCGATAGTGAAAAATAAAATGACATTGTTTTTCATCATCGCGGGAAAGAGGACAACAAAAATGAGTAATATGATACCAATTAAAGTGGATGTCCAGTCTTCGTTTTTCAGTGATTTCAGCATTTGTAAATTATTTAGTTATTAAAATTGAATTTTCAGGCAACAAAAATACAATTTTTTAATTAAAATACAACAAAAAGACAATTTTTGTTTCTTTTATTACAACGATTCCAAAATCTTTTGTTTCTGTTTTTCGTAATCTTCATTGGTTATCAACTTATTATCATACAGTTTTTTCAATTCTTCCAGACGTTCGGCTGTTGATTTCATCGCTCCCTGAGGCTGAGTAATTGCAGGACTCATCTGTGATGGCGCTTGGTTCGTTTTTGGTTCAAAGTACAAAGGCGTCAACTCATAGGTATGGGTAGGTTTGTATTTCATGGTCCAGAGAAACGGAATCAGGGTAAATACTCCGGCAACAATGGCTCCGGCATCCGCTTCTTCATTTCGCTGAAGTGTGGCGTGAAATGATTTATAACCCTCCCTTTCCATCCGTATGTCGGTAGTTGTGCCCACTATTTTCGTGTCGCGGTGCAGGTAGGGAGTTTCGCCAACGCGTTCGCCATCCAGATAAAGTGTGGCTCCGTTTGGAATCGATTCTATCATGGTAGAGCTTACGCAACTGCTCATCAAAACTGCAAAAGCCATAATTACAGCTGTTGATTTTGTAAAACCGGATAACTTTTTCATTTTGAATATTTTTTGAGAATTAATATACAAATATACAGTTTTAATGTGAAACAAGGATACTTAACTACTTTAATTCTTTCTTGAAATTTAATTTTTCAAAATAACTCCTGTCATTGAAATGGAGCCCATTATGAGTTCATCGTTGAAAAAACTGACCTGATCTTTTTCGTTCTGCATGGCCAGCACATAGAGAAGGGGAATGTAATGCTCGTCTGTAGGGATGGCCATACGGTAGTTTCCGCCTCGTTGAGTGATGTTTATCAGTTCATCGTGATTTCCATCAATAATCCACTGCCTGATGTTGTCGTTTACTTCTGCAGCCCAGTAGTATCCACTATTTGTATTGTGCCAGTCAACGGCTCGCAGGTTGTGTACTATATTGCCACTGCCCATTATCAAAACTCCCTCAGAGCGCAGATAACTCAGTTTTTTGGCTATATTGTAATGCTGCCGAAACGTCAAGGAACGATCGATGCTCAATTGCAGCATTGGGATATTGGCCTCGGGATACATGTGCCTGATTACTGACCAGCTTCCGTGGTCAAAACCCCATTCATCGATGTCCAGTCCAATTTGCAAACCGGGATTGTCGTGAACAATTTTTTCGGCTGTTTGCGGATTTCCCGGCGCCGGGTACTGTATCTGATATAGTTGCAGGGGAAAACCTCCGAAATCATGAATGGTTTTGGGATGTGGCATGGCAGTAAGGTATGTGCCTTTTGTTTCCCAATGAGCTGAAATACAAATGATTAGTTTCGGACGGGGATAATCCTCACCCAACTTTTTCCAGGTTTCGGTAAAGCTGTTTGTCTCGATGGCGTTCATCGGACTACCATGTCCTGCAAAAATGGCAGGCATTATTAGCGGGGATTGTTGTTGATTCATACTGTTTTTATTAGTAAAAAAAGCCCTTATCTTTACGACAAGGACTTTTTTAGAATGCATGTATATGTTAATTAAAGCACCAGTGATGGGGGAGAGAAAGTCCTTGCAGCCAATTCATTATCAAGCAGATACAGTCCTTTCGGATCAGTGCCGAATAAGTCAAATCGTTTGCACAAATCATCCGTATTTTGTTCTTCTTCACCTTGTTCTTTCACAAACCAGTCGAGGAATTGCATGGTACGAAAATCTTTAACTGCATACGCTTCAGCGTATATGTCATTGATGGAAGCTGTAATGTAGTATTCGTGCTTTAAGGCAGCATCAAGCGGCTCTTTGAAGTTTTTGAAATCAAATGCTGGTGCATCAATTTTTTCAAGGGTAATTTTTTCACCATTATTTCTTAAATATTGAATGAAAAGCATTCCGTGAGCATATTCTTCCTGTGTTTGTACATTAAACCAGTTACCAAAACCGTTCAGGTTATTGTCGATGTAATAATTGGCCATGTCCAGATACAGATAAGACGAATGTAACTCTTTGTTAACCTGCTCGTTGAGCAGTTTTGCAATTTTTGGGTTTAGCATAGTTTTTAATCTCCTTATTTTATTTTTTTTGTTAATTAATTTATTTCTAAAAGTGAAAATTATTGGCTTTAAAACAACCGATAAACTTCATTTGTTCAACATTTTTTGAAAAATTTTATTTCAAAAAGGCATCCATAATTTTAGTTGGCCTGCCGTCATTACCCCAGGCACTCAGAGCATAATGGCTCCAGCTGCGTGCTCCCTGCGGTTCCCAGTAGAATACTCCCAGTCCTTTATTATCAGGCACTTCCCGTACTTTCTGAATGGTAGCGGCTACCAAATCGTGTGTATTTTGCATTTTTGCTGTATTCTGTTCATTGGTAAGTCTGCTGTCCTGACCTTCTTCGCCGCCTACTTCCACTACCATCACTTCTTTGCCATAGCGCTCCACCATGTCGTTCAGGTTTCTTCCCAGCGAATCGATGGATA
>JAGPGR010000233.1 GCA_018055865.1 Paludibacteraceae bacterium
TGGAATCAATACCCGATAGTAGCTGGTTTACAAAAAAATTGATGCCGGTGTTGCAATACGAAGGCTCGAAAATAGCTTACGTTATGCTGTGGCGGAACGACAACCGCATGAAACATCATTTTTATGCGCCTTATCCGGGTCATGCCTCTGTCCCCGATTTTTTGAAATTTTATAATGAAGCGTATACGCTTTTTGAAAAAGATTTAAAAGGAATTTATAAATAAAGTCATTCTTTTTTTTGCCATATTTTTTTGAAAAGAAATGAATTGAAAAAAGAGAAACAATAAAGCTATAGATATTAAAATGAGAAGAGTAAAACACATGCTGACCCTTGGTTTATCCACGATAGTACTTTCGCTAAGCGCTCAGCACGATGCAAAAGTAGAAGCGCTTTTGAAACAAATGACCCTCGAAGAAAAAGTGGGACAAATGGCGCAGGTAACTGTTGACATTTTGATGGACAATAAAACCTGGAAGCTGAACGAAGAAATGCTTCAGCAGGGAATTGTAAATTATAAAATCGGGTCGGTGCTGAATACATGGAACAATGTGGCACACAGCAAAGAGGAGTGGAGCGCGTTGGTAAAAACACTACAGACATATACGCAGAAAACAAAACTAAAAATTCCGTTGGTGTATGGCGTGGATGCCATACATGGGGTGACCTATACCGATAAATCGACATTGTTTCCGCAACAAATTGCGCAAGCAGCTACATTTAACCGTTCGCTTGTTCATCGCGCAGCCGAAATTACCGCTTACGAATCGCGTGCAGGTTCATTGCCCTGGAATTTTTCGCCGGTACTTGACCTTGGTCTCGATGCCCGATGGCCACGTTTATGGGAAACTTTCGGCGAAGATCCTTACCTGGCTTCTGAACTTGCCACCCAAATTACCCGCGGCTATCAGGGAGCAGATGCTGATAATATCGACAAATTCCATGTGGTGGCTTGTGCCAAGCATTTTCTGGGCTATTCTGCCCCCGTTTCGGGAAAAGACCGTACGCCCGCTATTATTTCTGAAAATACGCTCCGCGAATACCATTTACCGGCGTTTCAGGCTGCTGTTGAAGCAGGTGTAGGCTCGGTGATGGTGAATTCAGGTTTGGTGAATGGAATTCCTGTTCACGCCAGTCATTTTCTGATGACCGATCTGTTGAAAAAAGAATTGGGTTTCAGAGGTGTGATTGTTACCGACTGGATGGACATAGAAAAACTCTACACCCGCGACCGTTTTGCTACTTCCTCCAAAGACGCCGTTCGTTTGGCGGTGAATGCAGGGGTTGATATGGCGATGATTCCCTATAATTTCAGGTTTTGCGACGATCTGATTGCACTTGTGGGCGAAGGTGCGGTTTCGATGGAACGCATCGACGATGCTGTTCGACGGATTTTGAAAATGAAAATGGAATTAAATCTTTTCGAAAACCCTTACGACAAATCAGAAGATTATCCGCTTTTCGGTTCGGCTGAGTTTGAAAAAGCATCCTACAATGCAGCTTCAGAGGCTATTACTTTGTTGAAAAACAGCAAAAATATTCTCCCTTTTTCGAAAAACAAGAAAGTGTTGGTTTGCGGCCCTAATGCCAATTCGATGCGAACACTCAATGGCGGGTGGTCTTATTCGTGGTTGGGCGATAAAGCCGAGCAATTTACCGAAAAATACAACACAATTCTCGAAGCTATCCGAAATGAAGCCGGCGAAAAAAATGTAAGCTATGCTCCCGGAGTTAGCTATGTGGAAGGTGGAAAGTATTGGGAAGAAAAAGAAGTGAGCATCAAAGAAGCAGTGAAAAAGGCAAAAAAAGCAGATTATATTGTGCTTTGTCTGGGCGAAAATACCTATACCGAAAAACCCGGCGACACACACGACCTGACTTTGTCTGATTTGCAAATTAAGTTGGCCAACGAACTGGCTTCGACAGGGAAACCAATTATTTTGGTGTTGAATGAAGGCCGTCCACGCATTTATAGTAAAATCGACGATAAGGTCGCTGCCACCGTTTTGGCTTATCTGCCCGGGAATTTCGGAGGCGATGCGTTAGCCGATATTTTATTTGGCGATGTGAATCCAAGTGGGAAATTGCCGTACACTTATCCCCGAATGGTGCATTCGCTGATCAATTACTGGCACAAATATTCCGAGGAACAAGTGAAAGATGAAGGCATGTACAATTACGAATCGGATTATTCGCCTATGTATGAATTTGGTCATGGACTGAGCTATACTACATTTAAATACAGCGATCTGAAACTTTCGAAAAAAGAAATAACAGCCGACGAAAACCTTACAGTTTCGGTAACAGTGACCAACACAGGCATTCGTGAAGGTAAAGAAGCTGTTTTGCTTTATTTGTCCGATTTGTACGCTTCGTTGGCGCCGGACATGAAACGCCTGAAAGGATTTGACAAAATCAGTCTGCAACCCGGAGAATCGAAAACAGTCAGCTTTACGTTGACAAAAAATGAATTGTCGTTCGTGAATATCGACAATAAAACAATGGCCGAACCAGGCGAGTTTGAAGTGAAAATTGCCGATCTGAAAGATATATTTAATTTGAAATGAGAGTATCCCGGAAAAAGAAATGCAGGATTCAAATCTGTTTTTTAAACAAAGATAAAACCAAATAATGATGATAAAACACATTGGCAATTTAATACAACTTCAGGCGATAGTTGTTATTTTGTTCTTGTCCGTAGGTTGTTCTCCAAAAATAACAACGGCTCAGAAAGAAACTTCCACGCATAACTTTGCTCAGATGAAAAACAATCAGTTTGTAGTGAATGATCAACCATATTATTTCATTGGAACCAACTTCTGGTACGGTGCAATACTTGGTTCGAAGGGACAGGGAGGCGATCGCGAAAGATTGATACGCGAACTTGATTTTATGAATGCCAATGGCATCACCAACCTGCGCGTGTTGATTGGCGCCGATGGTGAAAACGGAGTTCCATCCAAAGTTGAACCCACTTTGCAGATCAAACCGGGTGTGTACAACGATACCATTTTCGATGGGTTGGATTTCTTTATGGCCGAAATGGGTAAGCGCAACATGAAAGCGGTGCTTTATTTCACCAATTCGTGGGAATGGTCGGGCGGTTACAGCCAGTACCTCAACTGGGTTGGGAAAGGAAAAAATCCGGTTCCGTCGGTGGATGGTTGGCCTGCTTACATGGAATATGTAAAACAATACGCCACTTGTTCCGAATGTAAAGAGTTGCTGAAAAATCACATCAAAAGCGTAATGACCCGTACCAACAGATACACAGGGAAAAGCTATATTGAGGATCCGGCTATTTTCTCATGGCAAATCGGTAACGAGCCACGCGCCTTTTCGGATGAAAACAAACCGGCTTTTGCAGCCTGGCTGATAGATATTTCAGCTTTTATCAAATCTCTGGATAAAAATCATATGGTCAGCATTGGCACCGAAGGGCAGTGGGGGTCTGAAATGGATATGAACCTGTTCGAACAAATTCATGCCGATACCAACATTGATTACCTTACCATGCATATCTGGCCTAAAAACTGGAGTTGGTTGGATGTGAAGAATATGCCCGGAACACTGCAAAACAGCATCGATAAAACTGCTGAATATATGAACAATCATATTGCTGTTGCCCGTAAACTGAAAAAACCTATTGTTCTCGAAGAATTTGGTTTTCCACGTGATCATCACGAATATAATTTAAAGGATTCAACCGCTTTGCGCGACAAGTATTATGCTGCAATTTTTGAAAAGATTCTGACCGCTTCGCAGGAAAAAGATGTGTTGGCAGGCTGTAATTTTTGGGCCTGGGGAGGCTTTGGTCGCCCGAATCCTCAGCATGTTTTTTGGGGAAAAGGTGATGACTATCTGGGCGATCCGGCTCAGGAGGAACAGGGCTTGAACGCTGTTTTCGATACAGATGCTACGGTGAAAGTAGTGAAGGAATACGCTTCCAAAATGCAAAATAAACCTATGATTGCCGACATGAACGCTACCGAAAAAACGCGTGCTTTGTTCCTGAATATGAAAAACAGTATTGGAAAAGGCATCATG
>JAGPGR010000234.1 GCA_018055865.1 Paludibacteraceae bacterium
TACCTTCCGAATTTAAAATTACGGACTATCTTACTACCGGAACCAACGTAATTGCAGTTCAGGTATATCGTTTTACAAGTGGTTCATTTCTTGAATGTCAGGACTTTTGGCGCTTTAGTGGCATTCATCGCGATGTATTTCTTTGGTCGGCTCCCAAAACCCAGATCAGAGATTATTTTTTCACCAGCAATCTCGACAATACTTACAGCAATGCCAACGTAAACATAGATGTGGAACTGAGCGGAACAGCGCTCACCAATGCGAAAATTACGGCTAAACTCCTCGAAAACGGTGCTGAAATTGCCAAAAAAGATCTTATCTCAGCTGTTATTGGCAAAAACACCATCAGTTTCCCTGTCACAAATCCTAAAAAATGGAGTGCCGAAATTCCAAATCTTTACGACCTTGTGCTCACACTCGAAAACGAAAGCGGCGAAATAATAGATATCAGGGGCGGAAAAGTCGGTTTCAAAAAAGTTGAGATCGGTAGCAGAGGAGAACTCCTGATCAATGGAAAACGCATGATTTTTTATGGCGTAAACCGTCACGATCACAGCGAAATAAACGGACGAACAGTTTCAAAAGAAGAGATGGAGCAGGATATAAAAAATATGAAAAAGCTGAATATCAATGCCATCAGAACATCACATTATCCTGTAAGTCCTTATTTTTATGAACTTTGCGATAAATATGGCATGTATGTACTGGCCGAAGCCAATGTGGAAACACACGGAAACACCGGTTTGTCGGGCGTGGAGCTCTTCAGAAAGCCAATGGTGGAACGCAATCAGAATCATGTAAAACGTTTCAGAAATCATGTGTCCATTTTTATCTGGTCGTATGGCAATGAATCGGGAAATGGTAACAATTTCGAATATGTGGAAAAAGCCATCAAAGAACTTGACAAAACCCGCCTGACGCACTACGAGGGAAACAGTCAGTGGAGCGATGTGAGCAGCACCATGTACGCCAGCATCGACTGGATTAAAAACACGGGCGAGCAACGACTCAAAGAGGCCAATCCCCGTCCGCACATTCAGTGCGAAAACAGTCATGCCATGGGAAATGCCATGGGCAATGTCAGAGAATTTTACGATTTATACGAAAAATATCCGGCGCTGACAGGTGAATTTATCTGGGACTGGAAAGATCAGGGACTGAAAATGCCGGTTCCGGCTAAACCCTCAGAATCATACTGGGCTTATGGTGGCGATTTTGGCGACAATCCAAACGATGGCAGTTTCTGTACCAACGGAGTGGTTTTTGCCGACAATACATTTTCGGCAAAATCGTACAACACCAAGAAGATTTATCAGCCGGTCGATTTCTTTTTAAATGATGATAAAACGACTTTTAAATTAAAAAACAAACGCGTTTTCAAATCCACCGACGATCTGGATATTTATTACACAGTATTTGAAGATGGCAAAGAAATAAAAAAAGAAAAACTCGATGTACTCCTGTTGGGTGGAGCAAGCACCGACATTACAATTGAAAATTTGCTTGAACAACCAAAGCCTGCAGCTGAATACTTTATTCGCTTCAATGTGTATCAAAAACAGGCCACATGGTGGGCCGAAGAAGGCTACGAAGTAGCGTCAGAACAGATAAAACTCAAAGATGCTGTAAAGCCTGTAGCTCAAATCCCAACAGATGAAACACTCAGCATCAGCCACAGCACTGATGAAATTACAGTGAGCGGAAACAAATTCAGCGCAGTATTCTCCAGAGCAAAAGGCACACTCATCAGATATACCTACAACAACAAACTGATGCTCAATACGCCGCTACAACTTAATTTATTCCGACTGCCTACCGAAAACGATAAAGCTCAGGCCAAAAACTGGGATGATTTGGGCATTCGGTTATTGACCATAAAACCGGGTACATGGGATATCAAAGAAACTGCCAATGCTGTAGATTTGAGCATTGTAAACACATACACAGCCAGGACTCCAAATACTTTCAAAAACCAGATTCTCTTTAAAGTAACCGGCGATGGAAACATTTACATAAGTTCTGTAATCGATCCGGCTGTAAAAAATACGGTGATACCCAAAGCCGGATATCGGGTGGAAATGCCTGCCGGATTCGAAAAACTGGTATGGTTCGGACGTGGTCCGTGGGAATCTTATTCCGACCGAAAAGAAGCTTGTTTCGAAGGCGTTTACACTTCAACCGTAACTGAACAATGGGAAAAATATGTACTTCCTCAGGAAACAGGAAATAAAGAAGATGTTCGCTGGATGAGTCTGACCGATAATACCGGCGATGGAATTATGTTTGTAGCGCCTCAGGAAATGACTGCTTCAGCCACCCATTTCCGTCCTGAAGATTTATACACTGACAGAAATAACAGACAAAAACATCCGTATCAGGCAAAATCAAAATTCACTGTAAACACGGTGGTAAATGTAAATGCAATTATGCGCGGCCTCGGAAATGCAAGCTGCGGCCCCGATGTGCTTGAAAAATACGAATTTAAAGCCAGCAACGTAACTTTCAACTTCATTATTATGCCCGTTGAAGGCAATCCGACAAACTATCAGTTGTCGGAAAAAGCAAGGGTCAATTTTCCATTGTGCGAACCTGTGACAGTTACAAGAAACTCTCAGGGACATATAAGCATGACTACTTCAACACCCGAAGCACGAATTATGTACAGCGTAAACAATGCCGACTTTAAGGCTTACAATGGAAGTTTTGAGTTTACTTCGGCCGGAAATATCAAAGCATACTGCGAAGCCGATGGATATCTGACAAGTATCACTACCAGCACCGATTTCAATCTTTTTGTGGATAAATCGCAATGGAGAGTCATCAGTTATTCAAGTCAGGCCGGAGGCGAAGAAGCCTTTAAAGCCATCGATGGAGATGGAGGCACTATCTGGCACACCCGTTGGGGAACAAACGAACCATTACACCCACACGAAATCGTCATCGACATGCAAAAAACCTACAGAGTAGAAACATTCAGCTATACAGGAAGAACAGATGGCGAAAACGGCAGAATAAAAGAATATGAAGTTTATTTCAGCAATCATCCGCGCATCTGGGGAAGCCCTGCCGCCAAAGGCGAATTTTCGAACAGTTCTGCTCCGCAATCTGTCATTATCAGTTCAAAACCCGAAGCACGTTATGTTCGCCTTATTGCAAAATCGGAAGTGAACGGCCGTGCCTGGGCCTCAGCAGCCGAAATCGGCATCGAAGCTTCAGCCATAGTAAGCCCCGTTGAAGTGAGTTGCGCCGAAGTGGACAGAAACAAAAAATATTATATAAAACATGTGCAATCCGGACTGTATCTACAGTTATTTCCCGATGTCATTACCACTCAAAACGAAGGTGATTTCTGCATAAATCCTTTGAACAAAAGCAACAATTCATTTCAGTTCGACTTTAGTCCGGTTGCAGGATTTAGCTCGTTTTACAATGTGCATGTACCCGACACCTACATTAATCACAGAGATGGCTGGCGTTGCGTTGGTGGCACATTGAAAGACAACAACGGAACGCTTCAACTTGAATTTTTAAGCGATTGCACATTCAAAATGAGAGGGTTGTGGCAAAAGTGGAACTACATGAATCTTGACAGAACAATTGCCGGTTCATATATTTACGCCGACAAAGCTTCCGGCGCTCTTTGGCAGCTCGAAGAAGTGATTCCGGAAACCGCCACTCCCACCATCCGCAACACAGTTGTTTCGGTTACACCCACATTAACCACAGGCGATCTCCGCATTATAACCAACAGCAAATCCCTGATCAACATAATGGATGCTTCAGGCAGAAAACTTAATATGCACAACTCGGCAGGCGACATAACCATCAACCTGCCATATACCGATGGTGTTTATTTTGTATGTATCAATTCCGAAAAAAACACAAGCCATAAAGTTGTTTTAAAGCGATAAATATCAGCAGAGGAAGCCATCATACATCCTCACTAATTGCACTCACAGTTTTTTTCTTTATTTTTGCAAAAGATTTATACAGAATAATTTCCCGCAGAGGATCGA
>JAGPGR010000019.1 GCA_018055865.1 Paludibacteraceae bacterium
AAAGGATTATTGGATATTGATTTTAATTGAGGCTTGTAGCCACGCGATGCAATTCCCGTAATTAACAGGACAAGCTACGAGGCAGTGAGGGGAGGGCATCACTTCAAGTAACACCCTCATTAAGAGACTATTCAATATGACCTGGCAAACTTACAGATACAGAAAAAGCGCTGAAACTTCAGCGCTTTTTTTTGTTTTTTCAGATACGAATCATTCAATATTATTTTTTCTGGAATCATGTCTTGTTTCACTCACCGGCAGAGGATTTGCAGTTATTTCTTCATACACAATGCGGTTTCGGTAAATATCCGATGCAAGGTAGAGCGATTCCAGAAATGATATTTCCGAAGCCTTATTCTGTCCGGCGAGGTCGTATGCCGTGCCGTGGTCGGGCGAAGTGCGTATAACCGGAAGACCTGCAGTAAAATTAACACCATTGTCCATTGCCATGGTTTTGAAAGGTATCAAACCCTGGTCATGATACATGGCCAGCACACCGTCAAAATTTTTGAAATTGCCGGAGCCGAAAAAACCATCTGCAGGATACGGACCAAAGCACATAATACCATTTTGTTCAGCCTTTTTAAGTGCCGGTATAATGATTTTTTGCTCTTCATCACCAATCACCCCGTTGTCGCCCGAATGCGGATTAAGCCCCAATACTGCTATTCTGGGTCTCACAATTGAGAAATCTTTTTTAAGCGATAAATTCAGAATATTCAATTTTTTCATCAGAAGTTCTTCTGAAATAGTTTCAGAAATGCGGCTTACAGGGATGTGACCCGTAACTACTGCAATGCGGATGGAGTTGCTCACAAGCATCATAAGCGAAGATGATTTTTCTCCGAATTTTTCCTCCAGATATTCCGTGTGCCCCGGAAAGTGAAAAGAATCTGATTGAATGTTCTTTTTGTTAATCGGAGCCGTTACGAGTGCGTGAATTTTTCCTTTTTTCAAATCTTCTGTTGCCCTTTCCAGGGCAGCCAGTGCAGCCCTTCCGGCTTCCTCGGTAGGCTGCCCTAATTCCATTTTTACGTCATCGCCTACACAGTTAATGATGTTGACACGTTTACTGCTTGCTTCACCGGCATGATTGATGATGTTGAAATTGATAGCTGCTATATCCAGATTTTTTTTGTAAAATCCTGCAAGTCTGGACGAGCCGTAGATAACGGGTGTAAACATATCGAGAATCCGGTTGTCTGCCATCGATTTTAGAATAACTTCATAGCCTATCCCGTTGATATCGCCGTGTGTTATCCCAATTATAATTTTTTCTGGTTCCATACTGTTTTTTTTATATTGAATTAATGTATAGTTTGATCCGTGAAAAAGTGGAGTATGCTCTTCATGAGTTTTTCTCGCTCGTCGGCTGATGTAATGGTCTCGAACGGGAATCCGAAAATGCAAATACCATATTTTTCCTTGTATGCAATGCCTGCACTGTATCCGTTGGAGTGATATTCACAAATTTTCACCGCTTTCTTATTTGCAGGAAAAATCACATCAGGAGCTTCCACAAAGTAAGATTCGGTATTCGGACTTGAATAAAACGAAATGTGTGTATGCAGAAAATGCCTGACAGATGAAGGTTTGAATTCCACACGATCCACATTTACAATCTTATCAGCCATCCATTTTACTTTCAACGTTTTCTCTATGAAATTTTTTTCAAAGTTAGTACTCTTATCGGCTAAAACCAAATCAGAAATAATGTTTGAACCGGTGATCAGCAAATTTCCTCCGCTTTCAGCCAGTTCTTCGATGGCTTTTCTCATTTCAGGCACAAAAGTTTTGAAATCGATTCGGGTGGAATCAAGCGAATTTATCCGTTGACGTTCTTTGCCCAGAATTAGGTCAACAATCCTGTAATCCTTCAGTTTTACCTTTCCGCTCACCACCGCTGCTTCGCTGGTCGATACAAATGAATGACCGGCAGCTTTGATAGCCGTACCATGTAAGTAGGGATAATCAAACGTATTCCCGGCTATTTTACGATTTGCAAAATCCTTGTTACTTGCACCGTGACCTACATTTTCGTCGTTTATGTATGGCTGATTTCGTCGGAATTCTGTTTGGCGGCCTGTATAGCTGATATCGGCAATATAAGGCACTCCGGCATCAAAAATATCGTTAAATCCGGCCGTTTCCACACCTTCTGTAAAACTTTCGGGACCCGAGATCCGATTGAATGCATTGACTATCAAAACGACCGGTTGGGAGTTGGGTGCTTTGTAAACCGAAAGGATTTCTGAAGGAAAACTTTTGCCACCTTTGTTTACTGCTTCCACTTTGAAACTGTAAACTGTACCGGTTTTGATTTTCATTTTCAGTTTAGCCTCTTTCACAAGTATTCCGTTGTCAAATCCTCCGTCATTCATTCGGGTATAGACTATATACGAATCCGGTTTGGCCGTAGGCTCAAGTTTGTCGTGTATGTCTTTCCAGCGCAGTTCTATGGTTGAATCTGACAAAAAACGGGTGCTGAACTCCTCCACCGGGAGCGGCTGAACAATGTATTCGAAATCATTCACCGAGGCCAGGTAGCGAAGCATTCCCTTATAAATGGCTCTGCTCACGGTATAACGGAAACGAGGGTCGTGTCCGAGCCTCATATCGGCAAAGTTTTGATGCGAAAGCATTTCGAGCAGCATGGTGGGAACCTCGGGTACACGCGATTCGCTGTAATTTCTGTTCCAGAGTCCCCGCCGGTTCCATTCCGGGTAAAAAGTTTTTCTCACATCATCCACTATCTGGGTCTGAACAATGTCAGTCATTTCCCGGGCATTCCAGCGCGAAATATTATTCTTGTAATATCTTTTTTTGTCCGTATTTTCTACGGTATAAATGGCAAGTGTGCCGATAATGGAGTCATTTTTATTGATACCGGCGTCGGTGTGGAATGCAAAAGCCATGTCAAGCGGTATGTTGAGACCATCCTGCTGAGGCAGAACAAACGAACCTCCGGCAAGGAAGTTTACCCAGAATCCGCGCGACTGAAAGTCGTCGGAGTAGTCGTTGATACCTTCGGTACGGCTGTAAATGCTGTCGGGTATACCCGCCCACTGCAGCCAGTAGCGTGCGCCTTCGGTGAATCGGGGAAATTGACTGAGGGAATAATTGGAGTATTTCTTAACAGAAGTAATCGTGCGTTTTTTACGCCCTTTACCTACGGTGGTTTTTATCACTTCGTCAGCTCTTTTGCGGGCTATGTTTCCCATTCCACCGCCTATTTTTACGGCATCGGCTGTTACCAACTTGTCCTTACTACTGCTGAAATTGGAAAGTATAACACACGCTTCGTTGTTTTTTCCTCTTTCAAATTCAAAATGACCGAGGTAAATCCAGGTACCCCCACCCATGGTCTGATTGACGGTGAAATGGGTTTCGCCGCCTTTGTGCTTCACTGAGTAGCGGGCATCCCGTGTGCTGTTAGGCAGTGTTTTGTAAGATACGTAAACTGCATATAACCCGCTTACGGGTATATCCGGTATCCACAGCGCTTTTGCTGCATGAAGGGAATCTTTCACTGTGCGGGCCTGCATGAAACTACCCATTCTGAAAGGATTTTGCCCCTCGGTGTATGAAAATCGTAAATTGGCAAATCCGCTTTGAGTACTTTTTGTCCAGAATTTTTCATCGGCTTCGAATGTGGAATTTCCGGAACTTTTATCTGCATCTACTATCACTTCGTTGAGTTGTGTATCGCGCTCACGCGGAAGCAAAACGTTGGCACCCGCATTTTCGAGCATGGGAACCAGAAATGGCAGTACATAAGACTGCGTGTACAGGTCTTCAACAGTTTGAAAAACCACCGGGCGCTGCCAGACCCATTCCTGTCGCGATTGGTTGTAATACCTGCCGTGACTTTGCCAGATGGCTAAATGGCGATTCTGAAGTCCGTTGGTAATCCTGAATGGTTGGGAAAGATTTCTTACCAGGGGATAAGGAGCAGGAGCCACTTTGAATCTGTTAATCGGGCTTTTTCCGCTTTTCCGGTAATATCCCGGTACCAGATCTTTCACTTCTCTATTGTCAGAAAAAATGCTAACCGAATACTCAGGATAAGTCTGAGTGACGATTTTTTTTACCATCGAATAAATTGAATCGACATTATCAGACCGGAGCGGCAAATAACTCAATGCTTCGTTTGTAGTGATTGTCAGTATTTTACGGTTTAGGTCAGGTGTTATTTTTTTAATTTTTACAGTGCCCACACTCGCATATTTTTTCCCAAGCATGGTGAGTGAGTCTTCGAGACTCTTAATCAGCTGATCCTGAGCCGGTGAAACTGCAGGAAGCGCAAGAAGGAGAATAAAGAGATATATGTATTTATTTTTAAAAAGAATATTCATTGCGATTTTTTTCTTGTATTATCACCAAATTGTGAAAAAAATGTGACGTCCGACAAATACGAAACGATTGAGCAGAGAAATTCCGGTTGATATAATCTGTAAAATGAAGCAAATTATTTAAAATTCAACGGATTAAATATTATTCAGCAACTATACAAAAGTACAATTTTTAGCTCAAAAAAAAACGGAGCGAACCAAGTTCACCCCGTTTTTTATGTTATATTAAAATTATTTTTCGAAATTAATAGTAATTGAAGCGATTGTCAATTACGTTGTATTTTTCTTTTAATTTCTGCATAATGATGTAGGGCAGTGTTTGAGAAGTGCGACCATCCAGTTGTGCTGCTTCAATTGTAGCATCAAATGGGGTGGTATCAGCCGTCCGGGTAAGTGGCTGAACGACAAACACACCTGTTTCACCTTTCAGTGGGGTTGTAACTTTGAAGTCAGCTGTAGCCGAGGCTTTACCAATGACGTAAGGTTCGGGACCGGCATCACCAAACTGAAATGAAGCAAAATTTACAGCAGGAGCTAATTTGACCACAGTACCCAGAGTTGTAGCCAATCCTTCAAGTGTGGGGTTTTTTGTTAGTGCTTCGCTCAATTGTTTTTTGAGGGTTTCGGCCTTCTTATCTTTGATTATTTCAGCTTTCAATTGAGGAGTTACCTGAGCCAGACTTCTGAATCCTTTGGGGTTAACCTCGGTTACCGTGGCCACAACATAGGTGTTTCTGTCGCAATCAAATACGTCGGAGGTCGATCCTTTTTTATTCTCAAACGCCCAGCGAACTACCTGGCGTGACTGCGGAATGGCATCTACCTGATCTGTGCTTTTCAGCAGGCCAACTGATGGACGGACAACATATCCTTTTTGTTTGGCCAGTTCTTCGAATTTTTTGGAATCGGTGCTTCCGGCTGCAAATTCTTTGGCTTCGTTGAAAATTTTGCCATAAGATTGATTGCTTGGAGTAACTTTACGCTCAAGTATGGCCAGTTTCACTTTTGAGCGGGCAGGTGTTTTTTCCATAATCTGGAAAATCTGTGTTCCCTGAGCTGAACTTACTTTGAAAATTTCATTTGTTCCTTTTGAGAATGCTGGATCGGCAATTTCTTTTCCAACCATATTTTTGGTCACCCAGCCTACTTCGCCACCATTGGCAGCAGCCTGAGGAATGGAGTGTTTTGTTACCATATCAGCAAAACTTGCGCCTGCTTTAATTGCGTTCACAATACTGTCAGCTTTCTTATCTTCGTTGGGTTGAAGAACTATCATTCGAAGTTTTACGGAGTCTGATTCCATGATTCCTGATTCCATGATTTTGGCCATAGTATGTGTGTTGTTTTGAAACAGCGGTCCGAAAATGGCTCCATTACTATTGCCGAATGCAAATTCTCTCAAATTGGCCGGAACAGTTTGCTGTGAATAGTTTTCACCTGTATAGCTGATGTCTGATTCAGCATTTACCAGTCCCACTACATCTTCGGTGGTTTTGAACTCTTCGCTTACTTTGGCTATCCACGTTTCAGCTTCTTTGAAATCTTCCTGAAGAGGTGTTACTTCAAAAGAAACGTAGCTGATTGAGCGGTTTTCTTCTTGCTTGAATAAGTCTTTCCGCTTTTCATAAAGTGCTTTAATTTCCGAGTCGGCCACTTTGACCGTAGAATCCGTAATAGCTGTATATGGCTGAACAATATAATTTACATCACCGGTCATTTTTCGGGCATCGTAATTGAATTTTGCTTCGAGTTTGTTCACTCCAACCGCTTTTCCAATCAAAGCAATGTATTTTTCCTGCAAAATGGAACTTTTCACAGCATTTTCCCAGAATAACCAGTATGACCTGGCTTCCTGTAGTTGTTCCTGATCTTGCTGAGATACGTCGTCGGAGAAAACGCTGTTGTAAAATTGCAGTAAACTGTTTTTGCTGAATTGTCCGGATTGCGGATCGGCGAAAGCACGACGCTGCATAATCATCGGATGGATGTTTTTTCCAATCAGGCGGTCTGTAAGTTCTTCTTCACTAACGGTTAAACCCATTTTTTTGGCTTCGAGGGCCAGGATTTTTTCATTGATCAGACTTTCCCAAACTTGCGTACGCATTTGTGCCAGTTCATTTTCATTGAAATCTGTTCTTCCGTATTCAATTTTGTAAACTGTATTCATTTGTTCGATAGCCTTCTGGTAAACTTCAATATCAATTTTGTCACCTGCTACTTCGGCTATGTTTCGTTTGGACTGTTGGAATAGGGTAGAACCGGAGTTCAAAAAGTCACCTATAATAAATGCTAATAGGGCTATCCCAATGATGATAGCCAGTAAAACTCCTCTGTTCCTAATGCTCTGTAATGTTGCCATTTTATTAAAATGTTGATAATTGTATTTATGAAAATATTAATTTAAATTTGAGGGCACGAATTTACAAAAAAAAAGTGTATTAACGTGCACTTTCATCCGAAATATTGAGAAATAGTTGTATATCAGGTTTATGTATTTCGGTAGACTATGTGTTAATTTGCATTTTAACCAATTCTATCCGATTATTCGTTACCTTAAGGCACTTGAAAGTAAAATTGTCGATACGTACAATTTCGTTTAATTTAGGAAAACGCTGATGGGCGTGTAAAATGTAACCTGCAATGGTGGTATAATCCTCCGAAACCGGTATGTTCAGATTGAATAATTGATTCGCTTCTTCTACTTCGAGTCTTCCGGCAAACAGGTATTCGTTTTCGGCCGTTTTCTCAGCCGTCAAATCCTTAAAATCATGTTCATCCTCTATTTCACCGAAGATTTCTTCCATTATGTCTTCCAGGGTAACTATTCCTGCAGTGCCTCCAAATTCATCCACTACCACAGCAATGCTTTTTTTCTGTTGCATAAAGATTTTCATCAGTTTCTGAGCAGCCATATTTTCCGGAACAATCGGAATTGGTTTGATGTGTTTAATCCAGTCTTTTGAATGTTTGAACATTTCGGAAGAATGGATGTAGCCCACTATATTATCGATGTCTTCTTTGTAAATCAGGATTTTTGAAAGTCCGGTTTCGATAAAAGTCTGTTTCAGTGTGTTCACATTCACACCATATTCATGCGCCACCATCTCGGTTCGTGGAACGAAGCAGTCGCGCAATTTTACAGTGGAAAAGTCAAGAACATTCTGAAAAATTTTCACATCGTTGTTCATGTCTCTCATGTCTTCGTTTGTATCCAGATTTTCCTGAAGCAGGTAGTTCAGGTCAATGCGGGAAAAGACATTTTCTTCAGTCGAAGGAGGAATTTCTGTTCTGAAAAGTTTGAAAAGTTTCAGTGAAAGCCACGATATAATTCTGGAAACAGGATACAAAACGATGTAAAATACGATGAGAAGCCACGCTGACATCCTCAACCAAAGATTTGGATGAAGTCTGAAAAGAGTTTTCGGCAGAAATTCTCCTACAATAACCAGGATGGTGGCGGCAATGATGATCTGAAGTATAAGACTGAAAACCAGTCCCATAGTAGCAAATGGCTCAACCAGCCACATAGTAACAAGCACTCCGTAAGCTACTATACTTATGTATTTGCCTACAAATAAAGTGGAAATAAACTGTTGAGGATTATTGTAGAAAATCGAAACAATGTAAGAATTCAGGCTTTTTTCTTTCTTTGCCAGCTCGAAACGAAGGCGATTGGAAGCCATATAAGCAGACTCAATCCCGGCAAAGAACAGGATGCCCAAAAGCGAAAGAATTATGTAGCCTATTAAGTTCAAACGAAAAAAATTAGTTTTCTGAGTTTCTGAAAATATTGCTTATCTTAAATAAAGTGCAAAGATACAATAATTTGAGTAGTTTATTATACTATTTTTCGCTAAAAATACGCACATCATATAAAAACAGGACGATTCAGGTGTAAATAAAAAACACTAAAACATGGATATGTTATCAGAAATTCAATTATTTCCAAAAAAAATGAGCGTTTGGTTTTTTCTTCCAAAAAAAACGAGTATCTTTGCAACCGCTTTTTGAAAAAACGATTCAGTAGCTCAGCAGGTAGAGCACATCCCTTTTAAGGATGGGGTCCTGGGTTCGAGCCCCAGCTGAATCACCCGGAAAAAGTGAATAATATTGAGTTGATTCAGTAGCTCAGCAGGTAGAGCACATCCCTTTTAAGGATGGGGTCCTGGGTTCGAGCCCCAGCTGAATCACAATAAAAAAAGCCATCTGAACAACAGGTGGCTTTTTTTTCAGCCAAAGGAAGTTGTGGTAATAAATTTCTATTTATATATCATTTTCCTCGTCATTCCGCCGTCAATAACGATGTTTTCACCGTTGATAAAGTCGTTTTTCTCGTCGCACAGGAAAAGGCACATACGGGCAATGTCGTCCGGCTTACCTACTCTGCCTGATGGATGCTGGCTATGATCGGCCAGGGTAAGGGTGTTGTAGTGGTAATTTTCAATCCAGCCGGGCGAAATGGAATTGACAGTAATATGATACTTGCTCAGTGAAATTGCTAATGCGTGTGTGAGCGAGTAAATTCCGCCTTTGGATGCAGAATAAGCTTCTGTACCGGCTTCGCTCATCAGGTAGCGGGTAGAGCATAGGTTAATGATGCGTCCGTATGGATTTATTTCTAATTTGTTTTCGCGGTGAATGGCCAGCAGGCGCGATGTGATAAAGGCCGAACGCAGGTTGATGTGCAGCGAACGGTCAAATTCTTCGACACTCAGCTCGGTAACCGGCTTGAAAATACCTACTCCTACATTGTTGATTATCACATCAATATCGCCCCATTTTTCTAAGAGAGATGTCACACACGTTTCAAGGTCGGCCTTACAGCCTGCATCCACATTGAAAAATAATGCACCGGTTTGTTTTTCTAATTCTCGTCCAGCATTTTCATCCGTATCGCAAAAAGCAATCTGATGACTATCTGCCGCAAAAGCCAAAACCAGTGCTTTTCCAATTCCATTGGCACCACCGGTAATAAATACCCGTTTATTCATTGTGTTAAAGATGTTTTTTCAGTTCTTTTACCCAAATTTGGTAGCCCTCATCACTCAAATGCAGCCCATCGTAGGTGTATGCTGCTTTCAGCACGTCCGTATTTTTTTCCGTAAAGTGTGGATAGAGATTGATAAATTTGACTTTATATTTGGCAGCAACCGCCTTTAAAATCCGGTTTGCATCTATTACTGTTTGTGTTTTGTTTTCCAGGCGTTTGTTGCTGCCCCTTTTGGACTGGTCGAACGGAAGAATGCTTTGCAAATAAATCTCAGTTTGGGGTGATAATGTTTTAAATTCTTTCACTATTTTTTCGATATCTCTCACAATCGTATCGGTAGGAATATCGCGCGAGATATCGTTAATTCCAATCAGTAAAAAAAGTTTTTTGGGTTTACCCCGAACAATGGAATTTATTCTATCCACAATTCCGGAGGCAATATCACCGCTAATTCCGCGGTTTCTCACATTTTTCATTTCTAATAGGGAGTTCCAGTCCTTGCCGCCTTCGGTAATGCTGTTGCCAAGCATTACAATATCGTTTGGAGTAATGGCAGGCTCTTGTGCAAATAATTCCAATCGTTTGTAATAATGGTCGGAATATTTTCTTACCGGTTCGACTGCCTGTGGTTTTTTGGAAGTATCGGTTGAAAACACCGAAGCTGCCACGGCATTTGCCACCAGTGAACGTAATCTGATTATGTCGCCGCGATCGTTGGGGTGGGCTCGGTTAGTGAGAAGGATTACGGCCAGGTTATTTTCAGGGTCAATGACCAGCGAAGTGCCGGTGTAGCCAGTGTGGCCGTAGGTTGCAGGGCTCAGCAGATCGCCCGAGTTGGAAGCATAAGGCGAAAAAATATCCCAACCCGGTGTTCTCCCAAACTGAGCTACGGAGCGAGGTACAGTGCGCATAGTTTTGGCCCCGAGGAGACTTAAGATCCTTTTTCCACTCCATTCACCCCCGTTTTGCAGTGCTGCTACAAAAACGGCCAAATCGCCGGCATCCGAAAAAAGACCGGCATTTCCGGAAATACCTCCGTTCATCACCCGTGCAAGCGGATCGTGTACCATGCCACGAAGCAAAGTACCATCTTTTTGCATCTCGGTAGGAGCAGTGCGTTCCAGTGTTTCGCCTTTGGGTTGATAATCGGTGTGCTGCATGCTCAGAACATCGAATATGTTTTCCTTTGCAAAATCACGGATACTTTTTTTGGATATAATTTCAATAATTCGCTGCAAAGTGATGTAATTCAGGCAGCTGTACTGCATAGCTGTTTGTGGCTCGAAATCACGTTTACAGCTGGAAATAAAGTTGATTAGTCCATCCGGATTGGGCGATCCGTATTGCTTTTCAAGTAATTCTACCGATGCATAGGACGGCAAACCCGAAGTGTGGGTCATTAAATCTACCACCCGAATGTCCACTGTTTTTCCGTCACTTCTTTTCCAACCCTGAAAATGGGGAATGTAGAGGTTTACTTTGTCCAGCAAGCGGAGCTGCCCGCGGTCTGCGAGTATCATGGCCGATGTGGCAGTTGCGACTGGTTTGGTAACCGATGCCAGATCAAAAACGGTGTTTTCATCCATTTTTACGGTTTTCGGAGATACTTCTTTGTTACCGTACGCCTTCAGATAAGCCATTTTCCCATCTTTCACCACAGCCAGCACTGCACCGGGAATGTCTCCGGAAGTTATGGCTTTTTCGATAGCTTCATCGGCGTACTGCAAATGTGTGGAACTCAACCCCACATCTTCGGGAGCAACCCTCTGAAGTGGCTGTGCACTGATATTCAGCACAATAAGGAACAGTGAAATCAGACTTATATTGAAATATTTCATGATGGATATTTTATAAATTTCTTTTTCAAAAAAAACGAAGTAAGGTTAGAAAATGCTTTATTCTGTCATATTTTTTTCTAAATCATACGTTGAGAAATAAATCTTTTTTTTTAATGTTCATCCTGATAGGCATCCACTGCTTTTTTTACTGAGCCGTGCATGAGCAGCAGAGCTTTTGCCTGCGGGTATGGCAAACTGAGTTCTTCCACTATCATGCGGGTGCCGCGGTCTACCAGTTTCTGGTTGCTTAGTTGCATGTTCACCATTTTATTGCCTTTTACCCGGCCAAGTTTTATCATTACCGAGGAAGTAATCATATTCAGCACCATTTTCTGAGCCGTACCCGATTTCATACGCGAACTGCCTGTTATGTACTCCGGTCCTACAATAGTTTCGATGGGAATATCTGCTTCGGCTGCCATGGGTGAACCGGGATTGCTGGTGATGCATCCGGTCAGAATGCCGTGCTCACGTGCTTCGTGAAGCGCTCCGATTACGTACGGCGTAGTGCCCGACGCTGCAATGCCGATTACGGTGTCTTTCTTGTTGATACTATGCATCAGGAGTTCTTGCCACCCTTTTTTGGTGTTGTCTTCTGCATTTTCCACCGGATTGCGCAACGCGGTGTCACCGCCGGCTATCAGACCGATAACCAAAGTTGGAGGCATACCGAATGTGGGCGGTATTTCAGAAGCATCCAGCACACCCAGTCTTCCACTTGTGCCGGCTCCCAGGTAGAAAATACGCCCTCCCCTTTTCATGCGCGGTATGATTTGTATCACAAGCTTTTCTATTTGCGGTATGGCATTTTGCACAGCAATTGCCACTTTCCGGTCTTCTGCATTGATGTCTTCCAGAATTTCACGTACCGACTTTTTTTCCAGGTTGTTGTAGAGCGAAGTTTGCTCTGATATTTTTTCGAACATAATGTAAATACATGCCCCCTAATCCCGTTCGGCTGAGCTCACGTCGAAGCCTTAAGGGGGGGGATGAGTGATTTTATTAAGATATTCTATAAAACATATTCTTTATAATACATTTCTAATTTGTAATAGAATGATTTATTTGATACTTCTGAGATACCGTACCAATCCTCTTCGGGGGATTTAGGGGGCATTAAAGTATAACATCTGACACACTGTGGTATTTTATCAGTCCTTCCATCGGACTTTGAATTATTTTTCCCGGTTTCATGTTCATGACTTCCACGGCCTCTTTCAGAATTTCCTGAAAATGAAAAGCTACTGAGCCCACAAAATGAATGGGTAATCTGTCGTAGTTCTTATATTGCATTACATTTCGTTTCAGAAATGACTTGAAACTGTTCATTACCAGCATCCGAACGCCGGGATCGTCCAGATGCTCGGAGATAAAGGGTGAAAAAGTGGATAGAAACCTGTTAGGAAAAGGTTTGCGATAAACCCGGTCAATGATGTCGCCGGTAGTCAGATTGAATTGTTCTAAAAATTTTTCTTTCAGTCCCGGTGTAAGCTGATTTTTCAGCAAATCGCTCACAAATAGCTTACCCAACACAGCACCACTTCCTTCATCGCCCAGAATAAATCCGAGGGGCGATACGTTATCCACAATATTTTTCCCGTCGTAATAGCACGAGTTGGAGCCGGTTCCCATGATGCAGGCAATCCCCGACGAATAGCCGCAAAGTCCCCGGGCAGCTGCCAGCATGTCGGTACTTACTTCCACCTCCTTTATCACCTTGATATTTTTCTGAATGGCCCGCTTCACAATTTCAACCTTGTCGAACGTACAACCGGCACCGTAAAAATACACGGCATCAAAGTCCTGTGTATCCAGTTGTAAGATCAATGTAGTCTCAATTTCGTTGCTGATTTCTTCTTCCGACTGAAAAAAAGGATTAATACCTTTGGTAAATGCCCGTTTTACCACTTTTCCGTTGTCCACTACGCTCCAATCCACTTTGGTGGAACCACTGTCTGCTATTAGTATCATAAAGTTGCCCCCTAACCCCCTAAAGGGGGAATAATTTTGCCGTATGAGGGAAATACGGTTTTAGATGTTGTTATTTTTTATTAATTTTATTTTTCAAAACTCTGGTGAATGCACCACATGTTCCCCCTTTAGAGCCTGTTCCAAACTTGTTTCGGGAGGGTTAGGGGGCCATTCTATAGTTTTATATAAATCTTTTTCTTATACAGATAATATCCGAAAATCCAGTTGAA
>JAGPGR010000235.1 GCA_018055865.1 Paludibacteraceae bacterium
GGGTATCAAACCGTGATTCTGGCAGAACTTGTTGCAGAAGTGTACACTATGGAAATCATCCCCGAATTGCACGATACTGCAAAATCTAATCCTGTGGTGAATGAATATGGCAATATTCATTTTATTGAGGGCAACGGTTACGATGGTTATCCTCCTGCGGCACCATACGATGCCGTAATCGTTACGGCGGCTCCGGCACATTTGCCCGGAGAACTTGTCAACCAGCTGGCTCCGGGGGGCAGGATGGTAATTCCGGTAGGTGATAATGTGCAGGAGCTACAGTTGGTAATCAAAGATGAAAACAACGCGATTACAATTACCTCCATTCTCGGTGTCCGGTTTGTTCCCATGACAGGAAAGCCTTAATATTCTCCTTTTCAGGTAGCAATTATTACCCGACTTTTTTTTTATCGAAAAAAAAACACCTGATAGAAAGTAAAGCCGGCTATGGGCTGGTATTCTTTTCTATCTGAGCTTTCAGACTTTTCTGCATCTCTTCGGCTGCCTTGCGGGCGGCCCCGGAAGGGCCGAGTTTTTCCTTAATCTCCCGATAATCGTTCAACATTCCGTTGCGGTATTTTTCGGCATGAAGGAGCCTGTTCAGTTCTTTGCGAATATTTTCTACCGTGAAAAGGTCGCCAATCAGCTCTTTCACCACCTCTTTTCCGGCTATCAGATTCACCAGCGACACAAAGTTGACTTTGATGAATAGCTTCTTCAGCGGCATGGCGAGCACCGGAAAAGCCACTTTGTACACCACCACCTGCGGAGTTCCAATCAAAGCCGTTTCAAGGGTTGCCGTACCCGAATTGACCACTGCTGCGCGGGCATGGGTGAGTAATTCGTAGGTCTGATTGAATACGACGTTAATTTCTGTATGCTTAATAAATGTACGATAAAAATCCGGTTCGATGCCCGGCGCACCGCTGACTACCACCTGATGATTCGGGTGCTTTTTTACAGCCTCGAGCATCATGGGCAGACAACCCGCAATTTCCTGCCTCCGGCTGCCGGGCAAAAGTGCAATTACAGGCGGTTCAGAGAGCTTGTTCTGCCGGCAAAATTCAGCAAATGTCTGTTGCAGGTTTGGGCGGTTGGCTATGCTATCCACGCTCGGATTGCCCACGTAAGTGACTTCGTAATCGTGTTTTCGGTAAAATTCCGTTTCAAAAGGGAGAATCGTGTACATCCGGTCTACGTATTTTTTTATCGCCTTGATTCTGAACTCTTTCCAGGCCCATATTTTAGGTGAAATATAATAGTAAACAGGAATATTCAGCGTTTCCTTTGCAAATTTTGCTATCCGGAGGTTGAAAGAGGGATAGTCCACCAGAATAAGTACATCAGGGCGAAATCGTCCGATAGCCTGCTTGCACTCAGCCAGATTGGTAAGCACTTTGCGAAAGTTTTTCAGTACAGCAACAAAACCCATAAAAGCCATATCGCGGTAATGTTTTACCATCCGGCCTCCCTGAGCGGCCATGAGGTCACCACCCAAAAAACAAAATTCCGCGTCCGGATCCATTTTTTTCAGCTCACGCATGAGGTTGGAAGCATGCAAATCTCCCGAAGCTTCGCCTGCAATGAGGAAGTAGCGAAGCCCGCTGGATTTCCCAGTTGATGCCCCCCCACCCCCCGAAGGGGGGATTTTTGGATTTGTGCCGGTATGTTGCTTATTACTCATTACTCAAAACTCATAACTTAAAACTCATTCTCTTTCTTAAAGTCCCCCTTCGGGGGATTTAGGGGGCCTTACAACATAAACATGGCACCTACGAGATAGGGTAGTGCACCTGTCATCATTCCAATTCCCAATTTGAAATTATCCTGTTTGTAAAAAATAAAAACCCCGACCAGATTCGGCATAATGGATAGCAGCAGAAGCTTGCCTAACATCACACCGGGAAAAAGTTGTTTCAGGATTTCAAAAAAAGGTAAATCAGCCGGATAAAAACGGTTTATATAAATCCATAAAAACAACACGGGCAATAAAATACCCGGTATAAATCCGTAAATAAACCGATTAAAGCGTTGCACGTTGAGAAAAAAAAGTATTGATTATCATTCAGGAAGCATGTTTGGTACAGGAACTATCTGTTCCAGTTCCCAGTCTCTTACAGTTTGAATACTCTGAAACGCAGTGAGATCAATCGTTGTGGGAACAATGGATACAAATCCGTTGGAAAGTGCCCACTCGTCGGTGTCCTGTGCTTCGGGTTCAAAATTTTGGTAATAGCCTGTCAGCCAAAAATATACTTTGCCCTGGGGGTCTTTTTTCATCTCAAATTCCTTCATCCACTGTCCGTGGCACTGACGCGCCACGCGAACTCCGCTGATTTTTCCAACAGGAGCATTTACATTCAGGCAAACATTCTGTGGTAAACCATTTTTCAGTGTTTCGGATGCAATTCTCAGTATAAACGGTTCAAATAGAGTAAAATCGGCATCCGGAGAATGGTTGCAAAGCGAAAATCCGATGGAAGCCACACCGTGCTCGCACCCTTCAATGGCGGCTCCCATAGTACCTGAATAGATTACATTGATAGCAGCATTGGAACCGTGATTAATGCCTGCAACTACCAGATCTGGCTTTCGTTCTGCAAGTTCATCAAACGCCAGTTTTACACAGTCGGTAGGAGTGCCGGTGCAGGAATAGCGGATTAAACCCTCTTTTTTTCCAACTTCTTTGAAACGGATAGGAACATTTACGGTAATAGCGCTGGATTGTCCTGAACGGGGCCCGTCAGGTGCCACTACTATTACATCGCCGAGTTGCATCATCAGACGGGTTAATACTAAAATTCCCGGTGCATTCACACCATCATCGTTTGTTACTAAAATATAGGGTCTCATTAGTTAGTTTATAGTTTTTTGCTTCTTTGCTTCTTAACTTTCAGCTTTCAGCTTTCAGTAATTATTAATTAAATTTTTCAGAACTCAGAACTCAGAACTCAGAACTCGGAACTTAATATTAACGTTTTATTCTCCACACAGTTAATCCTGTGAATATGGTGCTAAGTACCACGAAACAAACCACATCCCGGGAATCAATTACTCCGCGACTCATGGATTGGTAATGTGCGTGAATGCCCGGATTTTCGACAAACTGCATCCGGATGGCATTGGAGAAAAAACCGGTCAGGACATCAAAGCCGTAATAAAAAAAGAAACATAGCACCAAAGCCGTTATGAATGCAACAATCTGATTTCCGGAAAGGGCTGATGAAAATATTAAATGGAAAACATGCTAGCTGCTGATTTGAATTCGTTTTCAAAGATAAAGAAAAAATTTAAGAGTAGTCAAACCTTTATGATTTAAAAAGAGGAAACATTCAAAGATATGGATCCGTGAATGTTTCCTAATTCTCTACTATGCAAAAACGTAACTAAAAATACCTTTTTACTGAAATCCCAAAAATCAGAAATTCTGGTATCGAAATCATCTCGGCAGTAATTCCCAATGCGTATTTATTGCATATTTGGTATTGATAAGTCAGATTGACTGAATTATCAATGCCGATATATCTATCTGTGTCCATAGCTACTTTTTTATTATCATTTTCAAAATACTGCATTACTTTTAGCCCGTCGGAAACTCCAAACGAACCTCCTAACATAAGTTGATGTTTTTTTTGCTTCAACAAAAAGTGCAGAAGGTTCACTTTGGCATTTACCATCAGCGAAAAATACTGCTTCCCATATAAGTCATTCGCATTGTAAGTCGAAAGGATATTCCCATTATCAATATGTACGCTCGCATTCGATTTTTTAAAAGGCAAGTTGGATGAATGTGAAAAACCTATGCCTGCTTCCACAAAGGATATTTTTCTTCCTACCTCAAGTTTAAAATAACGGGCATTATCAAAGTCAGTTCCAATAATGCCTTGAATATAATTATTCGACGTATCTTGAGAATATGTTTTTGGTATAAAAGCAAAAAATATTATGCTATAAAATAATAATATTTTCTTCATATTTTTTTATTTAA
>JAGPGR010000236.1 GCA_018055865.1 Paludibacteraceae bacterium
CAATCTGATCCAATCCAGCTGTCTTATGCGGAATTAAATATGCACCTGGCATGATTTCATAATCTCCCTCCGCATAAACGACACGATCCTTATAAGTTTCTAAGAATCCTTTGTGGATTCCTACATGTAACCCAAGGATTTATTCAGGAGTGAAGCCGTAATTAAAAAAGAAAGAACTCCGGAGGCGTTTTACCCGATAGTGCAAAAGCACAAATAATCAGTGGTAAACTCCTCCGGAGTTTTTGTTTTTACCGCTGTTTTAAAGGTTTTTTAATTTCAGGATGTTAAACTTTCATTTTTCATCCATTAAATAACTGTAAAATAAATTGAATTCGTTCGGCAAGGTTCGGCAAGGTTCGGCAAGGTTCGGCAAAAGCTTGAAAATCAATTATTAACGTCGTTTTTAGCTATTGCAAAACGCTTTTGGGGGCTGTATCTTTGTCATGTAGTCAGTGATAGTGACGCAACGTAGCGAAGCTTTAAAAGCTGGATACAACTATAAAAATGGCAACAAGCCAAAACCCCTTGACTGGGAAAATGTCCGGAACAGTTGGAAATGTTGTATTAAGTTCCACTAACGGAAAAAACGTAGTACGTTCCAAAGCATTCAATCAAAAGGATGCGAACAGTGAAGCACAACAGATGCACCGGAACGTATTCAAAAAGACGTGTGATGAATATACATCACTGTCACCTTTTATTGCGGACGGTTTTCCGTCCCGGCCTCAGAGTCAATCGTGCTACAATGCATTTATGGCAGCCAACCTGTCAAATGCTGTGGACAAATCGGGTGAATTCCCGGTGTTTGACTACTCTAAAATGATTCTCTCCAAAGGTTCTTTGCAACCGGTAGAAGTACTGGAAGCAAGTATTACTCAGGAGGGAATACAGGTAAACTATCAGCCTCTTTCGGAAAACGGGGGAGCCAAAGCTGATGATGTGGTGATAGCAATACTGAAAACTGTGGAAGGCAGGGTGTTGTCGGTGAAAAAGCCGCGCGGACAATCGGAAGAGGATTCAATCTTTGTTCAGTTATCGAACGCGAGTGCAGAACGGATTATGTACATGTACATGATGGTGGTCTCTGCCGACAAAACCAAAGCTTCAAAATCGGTTTATGTAAGCATTGCGTAAGATTATTAACTTCTTAAAAAACGACAAAGACACCGCCTGAGCAGTGTCTTTGTTTTTTAAATATCCTTCTGAAAACGTTCAGTCCTCAGTAAACCATTTTAGTCTTTGGCATTGGTTACTTTTTCCAGTCGTTTCATCATGGAGAAAATAAATGTAGCCGAAATCATACAGCAGATGAAAAATACTCCCCAAAGGATGTATAGATCAACGCGACCCCAGAGTGCACTTCCCACAAAGAGCAACTTATTGCCTACGGCAGTGGCAAGCAGCCAACCGCCCTGCATCAATCCCTGGAAGCGGGGAGGAGCTACCCTGGATACGAAGGATAATCCCATGGGGCTCAGGAACAATTCGGCAACGGTAAGAATCAGGTAGCTGCTCATAAGCCAGTATGGCGATACTCGCGATGAATCGGGTACTGCAGCTCCATCAAGCAGATGGGGAGATACGAGTTTCAGTGAAGCTATAAGAATCACAACGAATCCCAAACCGGCTATTATCATACCAAAACCAATCTTACGGGGAGTAGAAGGTTCTTTGCCTCTTGAATTCAGGAAACTGAAGAATCCCATTACGAGCGGTGTCAAGGATACAATAAATAACGGATTGAATGACTGGAATACTTCGGGTGCAATCGGATTGAGTGTACCGGCCGTGCTTACAAAGTAGTAACAGGCAGCGCCGAATACAAGCGTCAGTGCAGCTCCTATGAAACGATAACGTAGTGTGGATTTGCTGCGAAGCATCAAAATAATACCAGCAATGGTTGCAATTACACTCAAAATAGATTCGAGATTAAAGAACAAATTGGTAAACGGTCCAACCTCTTTCACCGTGTAGTCGCGTGCAAAGAAAGTAAGTGTGAGCCCGTTTTGATGGAATGACATCCAGAAGAAAATAACCACTATGAACACCAGAATCAACGAAATAACTCTTGGACGTTCGTCTTTGGTAGCAATCTGGAAAATGTATGCTACGAAGGCCACAAACAATCCTATAGCCAAACCGAATTTGTAATCCAGACCGGGAATCAACTGAATAAGCAGGGTAGTGATTCCCATCAGCAGAAGCGATACAACCAGTACGCGACCGGTATTAGCAGATTTATTATCAATCGTATTTGATTGTTTTTCAACTACTTTAGCCACTGATTTGGAAGGTAGCGCTTTATTGAAAATAACATAAACCAGCAAAGAAATAATCATAGCACCTGCAGCAACTGCAAAAGCCAGGTTATATCCTTTGGAGAAAACATCCAGGTACTGTTGAGCAAATGCAGCAAGATCGGTTACCGGCTGACCGCTGAGTACAGCTTTGTTGGCCAAATCCTGTAGCTGAGACGTGTTTGCAAGTGTTCCGTTAATCATCTGATGGGCTAAAGCCGGAATACTTCCATCGTGAACAAAACCATGACTTTCGAGCCACCAGTTTCTTACACCTGTAGCCACAAATGGTGCAAAGAAAGCACCGATATTGATACCCATGTAGAAAATCATAAACGCAGCATCGCGGAATTTGGCATACTTCTCATCATCATAAAGTTGACCTACCACTGCCTGCAGATTCCCTTTGAAGAATCCGTTTCCCATCGAAATAATCAACAGAGCTGCCATTGTACCGGCTAAAGACATGCCCGGAAGAGCAATTAGTACATAGCCTACGAACATAATAATTTGTCCCCAGAGAATCACTGTTTTGTATTTTTTTGACCAGTCGGCCAGCATACCGCCTACCAAAGCAAGCGCGTAAATGGCAAAATAAAACCAACTGTAATACTCTCCGGCTGCCTGTTCGGTCAAGCCGTATTTCACTTGTAAGAATAGCACTAAAATCGCCATCATGGTATAGAACCCGAATCGTTCGCCCATATTGGTGAAGAATGCTACCAATAATCCTTTTGGATGATTTTTCAACATAATTAATTGTTATTTAATGTTTTGTACGATAATTATTTTATAAATATTTAAAACAGTTGCAAATATAGTCAATATCTTTAAAAATAAAAAACTGAAAATATAAAACAAATTGAATGAATGGAAGGATAAAATCGTGTCATAAAAAAAAATAATCTGTGAAATTCCTTTACTCATGAATGAAAACTTACAAATTAAGAAAAATAAAAGGATGGTTCTCAATCACATAAAAAAAAGACGCTGCATGCAACGTCTCATTTCTTTTTTTATGGAAAAAAATTATTTCAAACTTGTCTCTATAACAGATATACCAACTTTTTTGTTCAGTCCGGTGATGGGGGTTACAATTCTCATCGTACTGTCGTTTTTTACCACAGAATTTACTCCGGGTTGAAGCAATGTAATATCTGAAACCGGCAGTCCAACTTCATTTTTATCGGACGAGAGTACGATTGTGTTATTGGCCGCATCTATAGCAAAAGCTTTTTTAATGTACGGTTCTTTTACAATATTTTCAATGTACTGATTGGCCTGATCAAAATTGTTGCGCATCATATCGCTGCGCACCGCCCACGAAAAAACCTTTGAAACCAGCATATAATCTGCTTGCTGCAGACTGTCCATTTGTGCTTTGTGAGCCACTTTCAGGGCATCTTGTTGTTTTTCAAGTTGACCAATTTTGCATTGGCCCCATATAAAAACGACTATAAGTGCAAATATGAGCGAAAACAACAGTTTGTGATCCAAAATGTATCGAACAATTTTACTCGGTTTCCTTTTTGTAGTTGTTGTAGTCGATACCTGGCTGACAGGTTCGTTAGAAGTTTGTTGAGATGCCATAATGAAGTTTTTTTTAAGTATAAATATAAAATTTATCGAAATGTATTTACATGTAACAAACCTGAAACCTGGAACCTGGAACTATAAACTACTCATGCG
>JAGPGR010000237.1 GCA_018055865.1 Paludibacteraceae bacterium
ATGTTCGACCCACCTCACCTGCCCGGTCGTTTTGTACTCGGGGTCCACGCAATCCGTATCCGCTGTCGGCTATATTGAACTGATGACGATATCCCCAGGGACCGCCCTGCGGCACTTCGGGTCCTTCGTACTCCATGTTGCGACGACGAAGATCTGCTTTGATAAATTGCGATACAGGACTGTCTTTGACGAAAGTAGTAAGAACCTTGACAGGAAGTCCCAGGTAAGAGGATATACTGGCAACGTTGGTTTCGGCACTGGTAGCCTGCATTTCGAACAAATGGCTGCTGTGAACCGGCTGTCCGTTCACCGGCGTGATACGAACTCCCATACTGGTAGGAGTTATCAACGCGTATTTTGAGTTTTTTCTTAATTCCATTTTATAAAAAATTACACGTATTATTACGAATTTACACGAATTAACTATTCAACTATTATACTATTCAACTATTAAATTATGCATTCGACATGACTTTAATAACATTGAAAACAATAGTTTTGCTTATAAGGTCATCCTGACTTTATGAAAAAGGAAACTGAATTTATTGTTTTTAAACACCAAAAGTCCCCCCTTTAGGGGAATTCAGGGGGATTAAATACTGAATGCATCAAATCCGCCGTCCACGATGGCTACGGTTCCTGTTACGAATCGGGAAGCGTCGCTGACCAGATAATGCAGGGTGCCGAGCAAATCTTCGGGATTGCCGAAGCGTCTGAACGGTGTGTGTGCAATGATTGTATTGCCACGATCAGAATAAGTTCCATCCGGATTGGTGAGGAGCGCACGGTTTTGTTCGGTAATGAAGAATCCCGGGCAAAGCGCATTGACACGGAAAGACTCACCGAATTTGATGGCCATTTCACCTGCCATGTATTTGGTAAAGTTGGTCACAGCCGCTTTGGCAGCTCCGTAGCCGGCTACACGGGTCAATGGGCGTAGTGCAGAAGCCGAGGAGATATTGATGATGTTTCCTTTTTGCTCTTTGACCATAAATTCTGAAAACACTACAGTCGGGATCACCGAACCCATCAGATTCAGATCTACAACCTTGCGGAAATCGTCTATTTTCAGATCAAAAATATTGCTGTTCGGACCAATCGTTGCTCCGGGCATATTTCCACCTGCGCCGTTTATCAGCACATCAATCCTTCCATACGTAGCGATGATTTCCAGCGCATTTTGTTTTAACACAATTTCATTAGTCACATCCGTAACAAGAAACATAGCTTCGCCACCATTTGATTTCACTTTATTTACAAGTTTTTCTCCTTTTTCCTTATTACGTGCCATTACAGCTACTTTTGCTCCATGAGCAGTCAGATACTCCACCATGGACTCGCCCAGCACGCCGGTTCCGCCTGTAATGGCTACCACACGGTCTTTGATATCAAATAATTCGTACATAATTTTTATTTACAATTTGAGAATTTACAATTTACAACTGGATTGAATTTTGAGAAATAAATCCCGGCAAATTTACATTGTCATCGTTTATTTTAATGAATAAATAACGAAAAGTTCTATTCAAAAAAACGAATAATCAGAACTGAATAAACTTTTAACTCATTAAATTTAATAAGTTAAGATCTATTCTTTTTTACAGGGCAAATAATCGTTTCAAATGGCGTTCATAGATATTTTCTTCAACGCAACCGCCCACAATTTCTTCGTATTTCTCAAGCAAGCCGGTGTATTCGTCTCCCAACTCAGCTGCCACTGCGTATGCCACGTGTACCAACTGTCGGAAATTGGCGTTGTAATCCGGATTTCCGGGAATATGACGAAGTGTATCCTGATACTTTTCGCTGCTCCAGCTGTTTACTTCCTCAATCGAAGGCAATTTACTGCTGTCAATATCAATCACATCGGCATATGGAGCGCAAAGCTCTTCTTTCCGGTTCAATGAATTAGCATAGATTTTTTTAGCCAAAGCCAGTCCTTCGCCACCGGCTTTTGCCAGTCCGATGACCTCTTCGAGCCAGGTAGTTCCGGCAGTTTTCAGGTGAAGACCTTTGCCATAGCGATTAATGACTTCAGCCATAATAGGATAGATGGAAAATTTATCGCTTCCGGAATGAACGCTTAATTTCAATTCTTCGGGCAGCCCGAATTCTTTTACAGCAAAATCAAGAACCAGTACATCCTCTTCAAATTCTTTGGCAAACTGTTCCCTGTTACCCACATAATCTACACCTTTGTTGAACCGACCGGTGAATTTAGGAGCAATTGTTTGTGCCGGAACGCTTTTATCGGCCAGCATTTTCAGAATGAAAAACAATTCTACCGGAGTCTGCGGTGTTTCCACCTCGTCCATAGACACTTCGGTGATAAAATTGCCGGCACCTTTTTCTGCCGCTAAATAGGTATAAATTTCGGAAGCCTGCTGAGTGGCGGCTAAAAATTTATTGGCAATTTTTTCCAACAATTCCCGGGTAATTTCTATCGGTTTTTCAATTCCGGGAATGTGAAGCTGCCCCATGTATTTCTCGCAGGATGCGATAAAGCCATCAATCACTTCCTGCGGACTCGGCTGGCCTATAAACGAAGCCACATCGAGCGTAAAGAAATCGGAAACTGCCACGAAGGGAGCCACCGTAGTGAGGTTAATATGGTCTGCATCTACAAAATACTGACCCGTGAAGTTCAGCGCTTTTACCGCATTGTCTGCTTCTTTGCGTGTATCATCCGGTTTGGAATGTACGTATTTATGTTCCCTGTTCGATTTGTTCCAAACGGGATTGATATCCAGCCCGTTTTCGTTTGCTTTCATAATAGCCCGAAGTTGAGCTTTTCCCTGATGTGAAAATCTGTCTCCCACACCGATGCTGTATTTTCCTAGTTTCATAATGTAAATCTCGGCCCCCTACCCCCTGAAGGGGGAATAAATGAGCGCTATGTTAAATTTTTATTAATAATTCAATCTTTTTTTTGGGATGTAAAGAAATAAGAAATTGATAAATTTTGTAAAGAGTTTCTACCAGATAAATTCCCGCTTCAGAGCATATCCCGATCTTGATTCGTGAGGGTTATGAGGCAGTTAAAACTTAAAGAAATTTTTTGCGTTGAAATACGAGATATTTTCCACCATTTCGCCCAGAAACTTCATTTCTGATTGCGGGAGCAATCCTTTTTCCAAATCTTCGCCAATCAGATTACACAAAATCCGGCGGAAATATTCATGACGCGGATACGAAAGAAAACTGCGACTATCCGTGAGCATTCCCACAAAACGGCTCAACAAGCCCAGGTTCGAAAGTGAATTGAGTTGCGCTTCCATTCCTGTTTTCTGGTCCAGAAACCACCAGCCGGACCCGAACTGAATCTTTCCTGCTACCGAACCATCCTGAAAATTGCCTATCATGGTGGCAATCATATCATTATCGCGCGGATTGAGGTTGTAAATGATGGTTTTAGCCAGTTTATCGGAAGTATCCAGGCTGTCAAAAAATTTGCTCATGGCTTTTGCAACGGTGAAGTCGCCGATACTGTCGAAGCCGGTATCGGCACCCAACTGCCTGAACAGGCGCGAGTTATTATTCCGGATTGCTCCGTAATGGAATTGCTGCGTCCATCCTTTTTCCCAGTCCATCACAGCACCTTCATAGAGCATTGCCGATTTGAATTTCCGGATTTCTTCGCGGCTAAGTTCCTGACCGCCAAATACTTTGTTGAAAATGGCGTCAATTTCGGTTTGCGTGTAAATTTCGGCATAAAACTCTTCAATTCCGTGGTCGGAAAGTTTACAGCCCACACTTGCAAAAAAATCGTGGCGAACGCGTAATGCATTCAATAAATCAGCAAAATTTGAAATGGAAACACCCGAAACTTCGGCCAGTTTTTCCACATATTTCCGGTATTCGGCCGGATTTTCCACGGCCATTGCCTTGTCGGGGCGCCAGGTGGGCAACACTTTCACCTCAAATCCCTCATTTTTAAGGGAAATATGATGTTCGAGCGTATCCACTGGATCGTCAGTAGTACAC
>JAGPGR010000238.1 GCA_018055865.1 Paludibacteraceae bacterium
GAGTTCGCTGGTGTATCAGTTTCACAAGAATGTAGGTGTTTCAGGTGGAATGCAGTATCATTTTGCCAAGGGATTTATTCCGAATGTTGCCGTTCATTTTTCGCATGCAAATCCTACCTGGCTGCTCTCACTTACACCTTACTACAACTTTATGCCCTGGAACAGCATGGAGGCAGCTGGATTAGTGGAATTCAAGCCTGCTTTAAGTGAAAATTTACGACTTTTCACACGTATTCAGGGTTTTTACTCTCACGATTTGGAGAAAAACGAACGTGAACGTGGCATATTGAATTTTCGGTTAGGTCTGACAGTGAAAAAGTATACGGTCGGATTAGGAAGCAATTTTGATTATTACCGCCCTTCGGTAAACGAAATTCAAAATTTCGGCGGTTTTGTCAGAGTAGATATTTAATGTCTGCTCTGCAGTTTATTCCACTTGCAAAAAACCGAATCTGCAACGTCTATAATCAGGAATAGTATAAATCCGATAATGGAAATTGCCACCAGACCGGCATACATTGTCAGGTATTCGAGTCGCATCCAGGCATCTACAATAAAGAATCCCAACCCTTTATCCGTGCCAAACGTTTCGGTAACAAAAAGTACCGAAATGGCAATTCCCACCGTAACCCGAAGGGCTGAAAACACGTCGGGCAAAGTCCCCGGAATGATTACATGCTGAATGTAATGTGCATTCCGTGCACCAAGTGATGAAAGCACGTAGTAGTTTTCTTTCGGGATGCGGCGGATGGCGTCGCGTATGGAAATCATCAGCTGGAAGACAATAATCAGGATAATCATCACTATTTTGGTTGTCTCGCCGATACCGAAAATAATCATGATAACTGGCAGTAATGCTAGTTTAGGAACCGGATAGGAGAGGTAAAGCAGTGGCTCCAGTACCTGATTGGCTTTTCTGCTCAGGGCTGTGAGCAGTCCTCCCAGAATGCCGAAAATCAGAGCAATGGTTGTCCCGATAATAACCCTGCGTAAGCTCGCCCACACATGTTCACCCATACCACCTGCAATAGTTTCGGGCAACGTATTGTACACGTCAATCGGATTTGGGAGAGCATTATTCTGAAAAATGACAGCAGCCAGCCACCAGAGCACATTGAAGGTAATCACTCCTACAAAAAGCAGTCTGAGTGGTTTTGGTAACCGATAATTTCTGAATCTGTTCATAATGTAAGGACATCTGTATGTTCGGCGAGGGATTTTTTAATCCCGCTTATTTAAAAATGTTTTTACTAAATTGTTTTAAGCATTTTCACTCCCTTTTATGGAAACCGGAGTGAGAATTTAAATATTACCCTTTTCGCGTTCTTCATTCATCAATCTCTGAATTTGATGTGCCAGATGATAGAAATTTTCTTCGCTCCGGTCAGCCCCTTTTTCAAACAGCGGATTATCAATAATTCTCAACACTGTGCCAGGAAGTTTGCTCATTAATACGATTTGTTTTCCCAATTTTACAGCTTCCAGCAGATTGTGAGTTGTGAAGATGGTTGTAATTTTTCTCTTTTTCCACAAATCTAAAAACAACGAGCGCGATGTTTCGGCCGTAAACGTATCAAGCGCCGAAAACGGCTCATCCATCAGTAAAATATCAGGCTTAGAAACAAACAACCGCGCAAGTGCAACTCGTTGCTGCTGACCTCCGCTCAATTCCGAAGGAAATCGCTCCAGTAAAGTCCGGATGCCTAATTCGTTGATAATGTCAAATGCCTCGTTTTCAGCTATATTGATGTGCTTATTGATTTTTTTTGCCAGAAAAATATTCTCACTTACTTTTTTCCAGGGCAGCAATCCCAGATTTTGAGGAATGTAGCCGCGCACCAATGTGTCTATTGGCTCATTTCTGAAGCGGATTTCGCCTTTATAGTCTTTTATAATACCGCCCAACAGATTGAGTAATGTCGATTTACCGCTTCCCGACGGACCTACTACAGTCAGTATTTCGCCCACCGGCATTTCAAAAGTGATGTCTTTCAGAACAAGTTGTTTGCCCAGAGAAACAGAAACGCGGTGAAGTGATAAATTTTCTGACATACTGTAAGTTAAGTACCTAATCTCCTCAAGAGGAGCTGTGAGAGTCGAATAGTGTTTTTAAAGTTTTAAGTTTTTGTAATTCATTATATTAGAAAAGTTACTTGTATTAACAGCCCGGCAATTCATTCATTAAAAGCTGTGTTTGACTTCCGTAAAATTATGGAGCAGTAACGAATCTGGAATCGACCAGCGAATAAATATCGAAGCCTGCCGGAACAAGTTCTTTTTCCCTGAGCCAGGCACTTACCGCTTCCAGATCATTATCTTCGGGAAGGTTTGCCGGATTGTATTCAGGCAATTTCACATTCACAATAGCTGGCTGCGAAAAACCAATCTCATTAATCAGAATATCCTGAAAATCGGCTATCGGTCTCTGTTGTAAGTCGCTTATGGCACGGTTGTATGCCCGGTAAAAAGCCCTTATGGTCTTTGCCTTACTATCGATGGCAGTAGCGGTAAAAACAATGCCGGTAACGTGGTAGCCCATTTCTTGAAGGGAAGTAACGAACTGATTTCCATCGCTTTTAGCCATAGTGGCAAACGGATCAGGCAACACTGTCAGATCTATTTTTTCGTTGCGGAGCATCTCCAGGCGTAGCGGAATTTTATTGATTTCTGATTTTTGAACTTCAGATTGGGCAATTCCGGCATTTTTCAGCACCATATCTGTACAAAAATCAATGACCGTGTTTCGGGCAACAGCAAAATTTTTACCTCTCAAATCATTGACCGACTTAACTCCTGAGTTTTTGCCGGCAATAAGTTCAAAAGTAGCATCGCACTGCGAAGTGAGATATAAATTCACACCTCCGGCACGTTGTATGGCAGCTCCTGTATAATCCAGAATGCATCCGTCTAAATTTCCGCTTTGAAGTGCTGCATCGCGTTCGTTAGCTGAATAGAATTTTTGAAGGTTGACTTCTATTCCCTCCTGAGTGAAATACCCGCTGCTTGTAGCGACAGCCAGCGGCAAATAATCCAATGATGACATCACGCCCACAGTCAGAGTCTTTTCTCTGCCATCTTTTTTACCCGGCGCACATGCTGCAAAACTCAAGAAAATAAGCGTATAAATCAGGATTTTTAGTTTCATAAAGCGGAGTTTTAAGTAAACAAGTTTCAAATTTACTACATTTTTATTCCAGAAAATGGCATTGACTGAGAAAAAGTATGAGCTTTCTGCATTAGAAAGCTCAATCTATTATTTTTGTTCATTGTTGTCACCTTTTTTCCTTTTTCTTTTTTCCAAAAAATCCCGGGTAGCCTGTTTCATTTTAGAGGGAACTTCCTCTTTTTCACGTGCAAGTTTTACTGCAATGCGGGCAGCTCTCTTTTCGTTGATTTTTTGTTTCAGATATGAGATGTACGGATCGATATACCGTTGACGTTTGGACTCTGTCAAGTCGTCCATCCTAAGCATAATAGCCGATTCATATGTGCCTCCAAAATCGGGGTCGATCATGGTACCGAACATACGTAACGTATCTGTAAGTCCTATGTAGGCATTAAACATAGGTGGAATAGTGGTGCCAATGTGACGAATTGTCTTTTGCAACGCCTTGTAGTTGGCGTCTGCCTTTTTTTCCGTCAAAATTACTTTTGCAATTTTTTTACTTTCCTCGCTTACCTGTACCGGATTTTTTGGATAGATAAGTCTGTCAGGATCAGCGCAGTGCAGAAACATGTATTCGTATAATAATTCGCGGGCAAGTTGCGGATACGTATTGTATATATTTACTTTCCCGATAAAGTATTTTGATTTCTTTTCGGTATGAATCAGAGCTCCAAGTCCGTCCCACAGGTTATCCAGCGCAAAGAGACTTTTCGTGCCCATCTTGGCAGTCTGATAATCGGGCTGTACAAATGCGCGACCCAGTTCGATGGAATAAGGCAGGTAATTTTTGATGAATTTTTCGCTGAAAGTAAAAAGA
>JAGPGR010000239.1 GCA_018055865.1 Paludibacteraceae bacterium
AGCAATAGGATTATCAACACAAAAACTGTGGATAAAACGGGTCGTTTAATACTTAATTCGGATAAATTCATACAATAGCCCCTAACCCCTAAAGGGGAATTTAGTTTGATACAATGTTTTATAAATCAGGATATTCAGTAGAAAGCAGAAAAGACCCCCATCGTGGATGAGCCTGGTTTATCCCGATATATCGGGGTCTTTGGCAGATTAGGGAACCTGTATTTCCACCTGTCCCATTTTCACCGGCATTCCATCTCTAAGCTGCATTACACCGGTTGTGAGCAATGTGTCGCCTACTTCAAGTCCGTTTACAATTTGTACAGCGTTTTCGGTTCGAAGTCCTTTGGTCAGAACTACCTGTCTGGCTTTGCCATCGTTGTAAATAAATGCGATATCACGGCCCATTTCAGCTATGGAGGCAATGCTTGGAATAACCAGCGTGTTGGTAATTTGCCTCAACCGGATTTCCACAGTGGCTGATTGCCCGGCTTTCAGCTTGCCGCCCGGATTCGGATAGCGGGCACGGGCTTTGAGCGAGAGAGTCTGAGCATCCAGCTGAGACTCAATGGCATATACCACAGCTTCGTAGCTGTTCTTGTCATTATCTATTCCAAAATTCAACCGTGTTCCGGGTTTAATTTCGTCCACCTGACGTTCGTTGACAGAAAATTCCACTTTTAGCGGCGAAATTTTTGTCAGCTTGGCAATAACTACCGTAGGAGATGCATACGCGCCGTTACTCACTTGCCTGAGACCGATTATTCCGCTGAATGGAGCACGCAGTTCGGTTTGTGCAATGCGGGTTTTTACCAGATCGATATCGGCTTTAAGCTTTTCGAGTTCGGTCACTACCACTTCGTAGGTTTCCTGACTTACAGCATCTTTCTCAAGCAATGTTTTTTGCCTGAAAACCCGCTCGTTGGCAAGCGGAAGCTGCGTTTCCAGTTTTTTTAATTCAGCCTGCAGAGGCTTATCGTTTATTTTGGCAAGCAACTGCCCCTGATTCACGTAAGATCCTTCATTGAAATGAATACCGGTGATTTTCCCCGAGGTTTCGAAACTCAAATCCACTTCTTCATCGGGCATCAGAATACCTTTTGTACGAAAAATATCGTTCAGCGTGCCGTATTGCAATACTAATCCGTTCACTACCAGCGGATTTCGCTGTCCGCCTCCCTGAGCAGCTGCAGCCGGTTTTTTATCCGCTTTTTTGAAGCTCTTTTTTAGCGTCGGGAAAAGTGCCATGCCGAGTATTAGCAAGCCTGTGGCAATAATTACAAGTAATTTGGTTCGTCGAGTCATCTTATGATTTCAGGATTTATAAATTTTAACTCAAAATTACAAATAAAACATTGATTTAACGTTGTAAGTTCTCCTGAATTATCGTTTTTTCAGAAATTCAAACATATTTCTATGAAAAAATACTCTCATCTGTGTGTTTTTTGGTATTTTGTTGCTGTGCTGAGCAGGCTGAATTATTCGTGACACTTTTAATTTGGTTAGATACAAACCTTTGACTATTCTCCCATTTTTACTATCTTTGCACTCCCGAAATAATTCTCATTTTTCATCACAAATAAAATTATGTTTGAATCATTAAGCGAAAGACTGGAACGGTCGTTCAAGATACTCAAAGGCGAAGGTAAAATAACTGAAATCAACGTTGCCGAGACTTTAAAAGATGTACGCAAAGCATTGTTGGATGCCGACGTAAATTACAAAGTAGCCAAAACATTCACCGATACGGTAAAAGATAAAGCCATTGGCCAGAATGTGCTCAATGCCCTGAAACCACAGCAACTGATGGTGAAAATTGTCCACGACGAGTTGGCTATGCTCATGGGTGGAAGCAGTGTGGATATCAATCTGAAAGGTTCTCCGGCTGTGATTCTGATGTCGGGATTACAAGGTTCGGGTAAAACGACTTTCTCCGGAAAACTGGCCAATATGCTCAAAACCAAACGCGCCAAACGTCCGCTTTTGGTAGCATGTGACGTGTATAGACCGGCAGCTGTCGAGCAACTCAGGGTGCTCGGTGAGCAGTTGAACATTCCGGTTTATTCAGACGAAACGACAAAAAATCCCGTAAAAATAGCTCAGGATGCTATTCGGCAGGCTCGGAATATGGGCTACGATGTTGTAATAGTGGATACGGCAGGTCGTTTGGCCATTGATGAACAAATGATGAACGAGATAGCTGCTATCAAGCAAGCAATTCAGCCGCAAGAAATCCTGTTTGTAGTGGATGCCATGACCGGGCAGGATGCTGTAAATACCGCCAAAGAATTCAACGAACGATTGAATTTTGATGGGGTAGTGCTTACCAAACTTGATGGTGATACACGCGGTGGTGCAGCTCTTTCTATCCGTTCGGTGGTGGATAAACCGATAAAATTTGTTGGAACGGGTGAGAAAATGGATGCGCTTGATGTGTTTCACCCCGAACGTATGGCCGATCGTATTCTCGGAATGGGCGATATTGTTTCGCTGGTGGAGAAAGCACAGGAGCAGTACGACGAAGAAGAAGCACGCCGGATAAGCAAAAAAATTGCCAAAAATCAGTTTGACTTTGATGATTTCATGTCGCAAATTCAACAAATAAAGAAAATGGGAAACATCAAAGACCTTGCTTCCATGATTCCCGGAATGGGCAAGGCGCTGAAAGATGTGGATATCGACGATGATGCATTCAAAGGAATTGAGGCAATTATCCACTCCATGACACCCTTCGAACGTAAAAATCCATCCTCTCTCAATGCGAGCCGAAAAAACAGGATTTCGAAAGGAAGTGGAAGTACGATAGTTGAAGTCAACCGCTTGCTCAAACAGTTTGATCAGATGAGCAAAATGATGCGCCAGGCAACTGTGAAACAGGGAATGACTAAGTTTAAGAAGAAGAGATAAAAAAGCCCATCGAAATCTTACTGAAGAGAAGACTTTTTAAAATAGAAGTTTATAATAATCTCATGAGCATAAAAATAAAATTCTAAAAATAAATCAGATGATGAACGAAAATTCACCCTTTGGGGGATTAAAGGGGGGAATAATCGACGGTAAATTTATTTCCCAACAAATCAAAGCTGAAATTGCTGAAGAAGTAAAAGCGATGATTGCTGCAGGAAAACGTCCGCCGCATTTAGCTGTAATCATTGTAGGGCACGATGGAGGAAGTGAAACGTATGTGTCAAGCAAAGTGAAATCATGCGAAGAAGTGGGCTTTAATTCAACAAAAATAGCTTTCGAAGATACTGTAACAGAGGCTGAACTACTGACCAAAATCAACGAACTTAATCAGGACGATACGTTGGATGGTTTTATCGTTCAACTTCCGCTTCCCCTGCATATTTCTGAACAAAAGGTCATAGAAACGATAGATTACCGCAAAGATGTGGATGGTTTTCATCCGGTCAACGTTGGACGGATGTCTATCGGATTACCTTGCTATGTTTCTGCAACTCCTTACGGAATTATGGAACTGCTGAAACGTTACGAAATCCCTACTTCCGGAAAACATTGCGTAGTGATTGGCCGCAGTAATATCGTTGGAAAACCGGTTGCCTCGCTGATGATGCAAAAATCGTATCCGGGCGATGCTACCGTTACCGTTTGCCACAGCCGCACTCAAAATCTGAAAAATATAACACTGCAAGCCGATATCATTATCGCAGCATTGGGTAAACCCGAGTTTCTGCGGGGCGATATGGTGAAGGAAGGTGCTGTAGTGATTGATGTGGGTACCACCCGTGTTCCATCTGCCGAAACTAAAAGTGGTTTCCGCCTGAAAGGCGACGTGAAATTCGACGAAGTGGCACCCAAATGCTCATTCATTACACCCGTGCCCGGTGGCGTAGGACCTATGACGATTGTATCGTTGCTTAAAAACACGCTGCTTGCTGCCAAAGGTGAAATATTTCAGGAGTGATGACACATTCCTGTCGTCAAAAAAAGATAACTCTGCAACAATCAATAAA
>JAGPGR010000240.1 GCA_018055865.1 Paludibacteraceae bacterium
CCATTACACCCAGTACAGGCACGGTAGCCAGTGTTTTGAGAGCTTCACGTCTTCCTTTTGATATTTCCTGACCGGTATTTTCGGTATTTATTTTTTTTTCGTTTTCCTGATTTTCTATTGTTGACATAGGGCTTTTTACGCTTTTTTGTTTTTGAAAATAATCCGGTCAATTCCTATTCGTTTGGCTGTGGGGAAAGCCATCATTACTATCAATGCGCACAACATTACGATGTTTTTGTTAATCCAGAGATAGGAGCCTTCGGGTGGCAGCATATAGGTGACATTCAGAGATGCTGGATGTGATAAATAATACATGGTGAGCAGTACGATTGCTCCGATGTAACCAATTTTCTCAAACATGCCTAAAATAAGTAAAAGCCCGATGACGATTAATCCGTAGATATTCACAGCATCTACTATTGGCATTAAAGCCTGATTTTGGCCCATGGACTTGAATAGTTCGGCAAACAAGCCCTGTGAATCCATCAGGTAGCCGTATGACGTCCACCCGGGTGAGAGCAATTTTGCAAGCCCCTCGTACAAGAAATACCAACCTGTGACAACTCTCAATAAAACCAGGGCAATCAACTGAAAATTTGAATACGATTTTACTTTCATCATGTACTTAAATACTTTCGGTTTGTTATTTTTTTTTTGAAAAAATTTTCCGTAAAGTTACAAAATTATATTTATTTAAACAAGTGTTATATACAAAAAATAGGCTTAAAAGTATTAAAAAAATCAGGATTTCAAGAGTCAAACTATCAAATTACGGTTGAATTATCAGCAATGCAATATTTTATTCATCAGAAAACAACAAATCAGCATTATATAATTTTCAATAAAACAGTATCTTTGTAAAGATTCAAAGAAAAACCGATCCTTTATGGCCATGTATCTGTCATCCATATTAGTATTATCACTGCTCATCATCTTGCCCGATTTGTGGTTTTATCTGAAGATGAAAAAGCATCGGTTTTATCGCTGGTTAAGATTTTCTGCATTAGTGCCGGGCATTCTTTTCATTATGTCTTTTTTTTATATTCGCTACGGACTGCGCTATAACGACAATTACCTCCTGACGAGCCGAATATCCTGGATTTTTGTTATTCTGGCTCTCATTTACACTCCTAAAATTATTTACATCATTTTTTATTATCTCAACCGTCTTTTCAACCGGGTTTTTGGCAAAAGAACCCGGATTCTTCGGGTAGTAGGATTTGGTTTAGGTGCTTTTTTCGTTGCCGTATTGTCGTATGGAGTGGTTGTGACACGAGATAATTTTTACCTGAAGCAACAAGTGATTGAGGTCAACGGTTTGCCGGACAGTTTTGAAGGCTACCGCATTGCCGTTTTTGCAGATTTTCATTTGGGCAACTGGAACCGGAAATTCAGGGTAATGGAACCCATAGTTAGCTTGATAAACAGCACTAACGCCGATATTATCATTTTTGCGGGCGATCTGATTAACAATTTCAATCAGGAAACTGAAGGCTGGGAACCTTATTTCCGCCAATTGAAATCAAAAAACGGGATGTATGCAGTGCTGGGCAATCACGATTATGGCGACTACACAAACTGGGATACCGAAGAGGAAAAAATAATTAATCTGGAAAAGACCAAACAAAATATTCGGAATCTGGGCTTCAATCTGTTGCTCAACGAGCATACCGAACTTATTAAAGGGTCTGATACTATCACGTTGGTAGGTGTTGAGAATTTCGGTTCAGGACATTTCGATGATTACTCGGATCTTAAAATGGCATTGCAGGGTACCCTGCCTGAAAGAAAAAAAATGCTGATTACACATGATCCGAATCATTGGAATGCCGAAGTAGCTGGTATCCGGCCGGATATTTTTCTGTCATTCTCGGGACACACACACGCTGGCCAGATTGGTTACTCGAGAGGAAGAATTCACCTTTCGCCGGCATCTTTAATTTATCCGGAATGGGACGGTTTATACGCGCGAAAAAATCAGTTTTTATACGTAAACCGTGGAATCGGATACGTGGGAATTCCGATTCGCATTGGTGTGCCGCCCGAAATCACACTAATTATTTTAAAAAAACGACAGTGAAAATAATTATATAATCTCTGTAAAAAATCAATTAATATTCCCGTACACCAAAAATAGATGTGCCAATGCGTATCATAGTACTTCCTTCTTCAATGGCAATCAAGTAGTCATCAGACATACCCATGGATAATTCTGTAAAGGAATTGTTGAGTGTAAAATACAGTTGTTTTATTTCGTCTCTGAGTACTTTCAGTTTTCTGAATTCCTGTCGTATTTGGCTCGAATTGTCTGTCAGTGTTGCCATACCCATTAAGCCACTTATTTCAACGTTTTTCATTTCTCTGAATTCATCACTTTCAAGCATTTCAGCCAGTTCACCGGCCGAAAATCCAAATTTTGTTTCCTCCTGAGCTATATGCACCTGAAGCAGGCAAGGTACTACCCTACCCGCTTTTTCAGCCTGTTTGTCAATTTCTTTCAACACTTTCAGACTATCCACTCCGTGAATAAGATCCACAAATGGAACGATATACTTTATTTTATTGGTCTGAAGGTGTCCGATAAAATGCCAATGAATATCAGCAGGTAAGTTGGGTTGTTTGTCCAATAATTCCTGCACACGGCTTTCGCCGAAAATCCTCTCTCCTGCTTCGTAAGCTTCCAAAACAGCGCTTTCGGGATGAAATTTTGATACGCAAACGAGCTTTACATTCGCAGGAATGTGATTTCTTATTTCTTGTATATTTCGTAAAACGCTCATATCACAGCTGTTTGGAGGTTTGGAGGTTCGATTGTTTGGAGGTTTGGTTATTCTATTGTTTACGAGTCTTTTTCCGACTTCTTTCATCAAACTTCCATTTTTAAGCTACTTTCTATTCTGCATGATATTTGAAAATATCCATCACATCCGTTTCAGCTACAGAGGCTATTTCATAATCGGCCAATGTTCCCTTCATTCCTTTGTCTATTACATCCACAGCTTCTTTCAGCGTACTTGCCTGAGCGTACATGGTTGTGGCTATACGTTTTTCTATTCCTTTTTCCTCGTCAAGCGAAACAAAATTTACTTTACTGCGATACCAGCGGTCACCGCTTTCATTCTCAAAAAGTTCATTTATTTTAGCCCTCTTAATGTCTGTCACCATAAAATCACCGCTGATATAAGGCTTCATTTCTTCGTTGATTCTCTCTTCTGCTTCGGTAAAAGACAAAGCATCAATCAGATATGTTTCACTAACTTTTGCAATGCTGCCATCATCGACATTTCTCTCGTATTTTACTTTACACTGAAACCACGTATGCATTTTTCTTAACTGTTTATTTATTAATTATTTATATTTTCTAAAATCTATTTTCAAGATTCAAACAAAGATACTCATTTTTCAGAAAGAAAAATGGTCTTCTATGCCTGAAAGTGATGATAAAAAAGGTAACATACAGAAATTAAGCATAATAAATCCAATAAAAAAATACAGTTTACTCAACCGGTATTTTTTTGTACCTTTGCAAAAAAATATCAGAAGTAACCGATGGGAAGAATTTTGGCTATAGATTACGGATTGAAACGTACCGGTTTGGCTGTTACTGATCCGTTGCGGATAATGGCCAACGGACTTGAAACCGTACCGACCCATGAGGTAATTACTTTTTTGGAGAAATACATGGCCGGTGAGCAGGTGGATATACTCGTGCTCGGACTCCCCACTCAAATGAGCGGTGCGGAGTCTCAGACCATGCCTCAAATCCGCACGTTTGCTTCAAATTTGCAAAAAAAATTTCCTGCCGTCGAACTTGTTTATGTTGATGAGCGTTTCACATCCGTATTGGCTCACAGGGCTATGCTCGAAGGCGGTCTAAAGAAAAAAGCCCGTCAGGACAAAGCGCTTGTTGACAAAATCAGTGCTACCATTATTTTACAAAGTTATCTGGAAAGTCTCAATGCTAAT
>JAGPGR010000020.1 GCA_018055865.1 Paludibacteraceae bacterium
CTCTGCCTCAGGATGCAAGTTATTTGTTTCAAGCAATTTCACAGCACCTCTCAGTGTTTGCATCACTACTTGCCTTGCTGTATCGGGGTAAATGCCCATTTCCACTCCACCTTCCATAGCAGCCCGAATGTAACGGAAAGCATACGCAATACCACAAGAAGAAAGTGACATGTAAGCATTTAGCAAATGCTCATTTTCTACATAAAAAACCTTACCCATATCTTCAAAAATAGAACTGACCAGTTCTATCTGCTTTTTTCCGGCATTCTCAGAAGTGACTGTTGAAACACTTTCCATCACTTCAATGGCTGTATTGGGTATAATTCTGAAAATAACTGCCTTTTCATGCAGCAGTTTTTTCAGGGTGAAAAAATCAACTCCCGCTGCAATTGAAACAATGATTTGTTGCCTGAAATTTATTTTTTCCCTGATTTCACCGCACACTTTTTCCACCAACCAGGGCTTTACTGCAAAAATAATTATATCAGCGCCTTCAATGGCTTCCTGATTGGAAGTTGTCAATTTCCAGTCAGCAGAAATGTCTCTGAAATTCTGCAGAGTTTTTTCAGATACATCGCTAATTGTAATGTCTTTGGCGGCAATGAGTTTACCTTTCAATAGCCCTCTTGCAATGGCTCCACCCATATTTCCACCTCCGATAATGGCAATTTTTGTCATAATTTATTGAGTATTTGGCTTGCAAAGATACGCATTTTCAAAGCAGGATTTTATTTTTTTCAGAAAATCCAACGGGGGAATTTTCTGGTTTGAAGTTTTCTCCTTGTTTGAAATCGATTGTTTTAATTTGATTTCAAACGATTAGTTGGCTCTAATTTGTATATTATCAGAAGGTTACCATGATATTGAACTTAATGCCCCATTTCTTTATATTCGGTTTGTTTAAGTCAGTCAGTCGCCAAATACTTTGAACGGACATTACACCCAGCAGATTACAAAATCCGACACTTGCCTCCGTATACGGTTGTGTAAATTTGGCTGAAGGCGTCGGTATATCCATTTTGGTGGAATGTGAATCGCTTAGGGTGCCATAAGCCATTTTGAATGAGGCTATTTCTCTCAGATTGAGATGCTTGATAAGTGGGATATTGTTAAATAAAACACCATTCAGAATCAACTCAGAAAAGAGAGTTCCGTAGGTATCGGCCACGTATTCGCGGTTGTTCATCATGGCAAATTCGAATCGGTTGTATTCACCTCCTTCTTTTCCCTGAATGAATTTGAGCAAAGGATAGGGTACGCTGCCCAGAATTTTTCCTGCTTCGGCCATGTACCGCCATTCGCCCAATACAAATTGCCCGCGATGCAGAAATGTACTGCTTAACTTGCCATAATTTCCATTTTCATCGCCAAATTTGAAATGTCCGCCTTCGAGCGTGGCATATAAAACCGGTTTGTTGGACTTCAAATATAGCCGTTGAAAATGTTCCTCCACTATTTTTTCTCCAAAAGAAAAACGAGTGGTCAACGAGAAATTCCGGTCGTGTAAAGATGAGAAAACGTTTTCATTTTGCCTTAAAGGCAATAATTCGTTTGCGAAATAGGTTACATTCCTGAAAATCCACTTGGATTCTATATCAGGTGTCCAGTCGTTGTAAAGAAAAGCACTGATTTCATGTCTTTTGCTTATTCTGTTTTGGGCCTTAAATGCAAAAAATGTGGAAACAAAATTCTCGTCGCCTGTAGCCAGCGGATCTTCACGCCAAAGAAAATTATTGTAGTCGTAATCTATTCTCCGGTAATCGTTTAAGTATTTGGCACCCAGGATTATCCTGTTGTTTTCCGCGGGTAATTTCCACTGAACTTCGCCGCTGTATTTTATTTCCTTATCCCGAAAACCGTAGGCAGCATGGGCACCCAGCATAATATTCTTCCAAAGTTGTTCGTTGGTTCGCAGTGGTAATCCAATCCGAACGCCTTCTATTTTAGTAAGCCGGGTAATATCTACAATCTGACCGATATCAAAGATGCCGGCACGAAAATAGCCTGTGAGCAGTACGTCGGCAAGATAGCTTGCAGTTCGGTACAAAGGAGTTTGCTGTACGGCTGTCATTTTTGTTTCAAGTTGCTGCTGTGTGAAAGCTGAATTGGCAAACGAATCGGTCTGAATCACCAAATCTTCGCCATTGGGTGAGAAAACAGAATTTCGGCTGATAAGCAATTCGGGCGATTTGGCAGAATTTTCTTTCAATAGTTCGTATGTCATATTCCAGACAGATTTTTCCTCCTTTGGGAACCAAAAACTGTTCGACGATTGGAACGACTGATTGATTCGCAGGTTGTGAATGTAGTTCAAATTGGCTTTTCGCGGAAGTTCGGCATTGATATAAGTAAGTGCTAAAGTGGCTGAGTCAATCCGCAATTCACCGTTGAAAGCGAGGTTTTTGGTGTTTTTTGTACGAAAAAGGACTGAATATTCTTTTCCTAAGTTGGTTTTTGTACTGTCAATCAGATAGTAACGATAATACGTTTTGCTAATGTTTGCGATTGGACTTATCATATTTTTGCCCAACACCGAAATAGCATTGTTGTAGAAATTAACTTCAGTGTCCAATCCTTTCAGCAATCCTGTGATGGTTTTCTGAGCAGTTTCAGATGTGTTGAATGTGTTTTTGCTGATTTGTTCTTTGTTTTTATTCGTCTGATTGAAAACGGATTCTTCCATATAAAGTGGTACAAGCAGCGAAGAGTCTGAGCCGGAAAGATTTCCGGTTTTGAATTGCTCAAAAAGTCGGTTATTTTCCCAGCGTGAATCGTTTTTACTTAGAAAAACCACACGTTGCTCGTTGCTTTTCAGGTTAGCCCTCACATTGTTCTTTTTCCGGTTTTCACGCACTTTTTTCATCAAATCGTTGGCTGGATTGGCTCCGGGTGTCACAAAAAGTTCTCCCAATAAATTTGCCTTTTCTTCCAGTAATAATTCCATGCCGACGCTTTCACCGGGAGTAATTTTAATTTCTTCTTTCCTGAAACCGATTAGTGAGAAAATAAGAACCGATTCTTTTCCCTGATTTCGAATCAGGAAATAACCCTCTTCGTTGGTCTGTGTCTGTACGCTTGATCCTTTGAAATAAACGCTCACCGATTGCAATGGTGCTCGGTCAAATTTATTGAAAACCTGACCTACAACTATCGTTTCCTGTGCCGAAAGAGGTACACAAACGATTAAAAAAAAGCCAAAAAACCCCATGGGAAGAGAGTTAGTGAATTTTTTCAACTGAGTAAAAAAAATCAAAACAAGTACCTGATTTTTTCTCAATTTTATCATATCATGTTTGTTAATATGTAGAACATTGAACTGAATTCTTTTTTCTGAAACAATAGAAAAGTTTAGGATCTAAAAAGTTTTATCCAATTTACTGAAAATTCCATTTTCAGTATCTGCCCGACGTTTAGCGGAGGTTATCGGACTGTTTTCCGGTTTGTGTTTTTTGGATGATACATCAAAATCGTTTCCCGTAAATATTGCACATCAATGTGTGTGTAAAGTTCTGTGGTTGTGATAGATTCGTGTCCGAGCAACTGCTGAATGGCACGTAAATTGGCACCATTTTCTAGCAGGTGAGTGGCAAATGAATGACGAAAAGTATGCGGACTGATATTTTTTTTTATTCCGGCAACTTCAGCCAGATTTTTCACAATGGTAAAAATCATGGCACGCGTGAGCCTTCTTCCAAGCCGGTTTAAAAACAAATAATCCTCATTTCCCTTTTTTATGTCCAGCCGGTTGCGGTCGAGTCGCCAATAGCCGATTTGCTTCACCGATTCCTCCGAAAGAGGAACCAATCGCTGTTTGCTCCCTTTTCCTTCCACCAGCATATAATTTTCATCAAAATAGATATTCGTCAGTTTCAGGTTAATCAGTTCGGACACGCGCAACCCCGATCCGTAAAGTACTTCAATGATGGCACGGTTTCGTTGTCCTTCCGGTTTCGATAAATCGATGGCTGCAAAGATTTGTTCGATTTCATCGATAGAAAGAACTTCAGGCAAACGCAACCCTAACCTTGGAGCTTCCAACAAGTCAGTCGGATCCTGCGAAATTTTATCTTTATAAATAAGGAAGCGGTAAAAAGATTTGATGCCTGAAATAAGCCTTGCCTGCGAACGTTCGTTTATTCCAATTTTCCCGATTTCAACGAGGAAATCGCGCAAATGCTCAATCTTTGCGTTTTTCGGTTCGATATGAGCATCATTCAGATACGAAAACAGTTTATGGATATCACGCTCATATCCATCCACTGTATTATGCGACAGCGATTTTTCCATTTTCAGGTAGATGTGATATTCTTGAAGAAGCGAGAGCATTTCTTTCGTGTTGTATCTGTGGAACAAAGGTATGATTTTTTTTTTCTAACTTTGTCTCAAATTTATCGAGATATATGAAACACAAATTTTTTCTTTTGATAGCTCTCCTGAGTTTTTCGTTCCATATAACCGCATTTGATGCCGTGGGACACCGAATAATTGCCGATGTTGCGTACGAAAACCTAACATGCGGAACTCGTAAAAAAGTGGATAAATTGCTTGAAAAACACGGAATTATTTATGCATCTGTCTGGAGCGATGACATCCGGAGCGATTCTGCTTATGCTTACAGCTACAACTGGCATTTCCAAAACCTGAAAGATGGTATGTCCAAATCTGAACTTCAATTTTTGCTCGATAATCCTACATCGGAAGGCAGGCATCTGTTTTTTGCACTCGACAGCCTATCCGCAAGCCTTAAGAAAAATAAAAATGATGTGGAAGCACTCAAGTTTATCGTCCATTTTGCGGCCGATTTATTCCAGCCGATGCACCTGGGCCGACTGTCAGACCGGGGCGGCAATGATGTGATGATAAAATGGTTTGGACGTGATATCCGGCTTCATCAGCTTTGGGATACTCAAATGCTCGAAGGTCAGAAATTTTCTTATTCCGAATACAGTCGCTACCTGAAAGATAAATTTGCAAAGCAAAAGAAGGTACTCAAGAATCAGTCGATGGTCGATGCAATTTGGGCAACATATCTTCTCCGAAACAAAATATATGCCTATGATTATGCAGATTTGAGGGCATACAATTATATGTATGATTTCAACAAGGATATGGATCTTCAACTTTTCAGAGCCGGAATTCAGCTGGCAAATTTATTGAATGAAGTAATGTAATAGGGAGTGTGGAATTCAAGCCATCTTTTTTTGGAGACAAGAAAATCTCCAGTCCTATAATTCCTTAATCCTGAACGGATTGTACGATACATTTTCGTCGTACACATCTTCTTCTTCCTTCTTTTTCACCCATTTCACTATTCTGTTTGTAAGCGGAAGAATAATGATTTCGTAACCCGTTTTCATACCGGTTTGTGTCAGCATCAGTATGAGTAAATCGTTGTTAGGAATTACACCGTAGAATGCGATAGTGAAAAATACCAGAGAATCCGTTCCCTCGCCAACCAATGTGGAAACAACGGCTCTCAACGAAAAATTTCGTCCTTTTTGCATGATTTTCATACGGCTCATTACGAAAGCATTGAGAAACGAACCAATCAGAAATGCGACGAAACTTGCAATCGTTATCCGGAGAGTATTCCCCATTACCAGAGAAAATGCTTCTTGGTGGGTGAAATTTTCGGATCCCGGTACAAGTATACTTACCCGAAATACAGCCACAGCCAGAAAATTCATCAAAAATCCATACCAAATTATTAGTCGAGCTTTTCGATAGCCCCACACTTCGGCAATAATGTCATTTACAATATATGAAATGGGGAAAATCAGCAAGCCGGCAGTGGCTTCGATTGGTCCGATTTGGATTAACTTCTGCTCAACAATGTTAGCAATTATCAGACAGGTAGTAAATAAAAGCCCACATACCATGTAGGCTACTGAAACTTGTTTTTTCATTTTTCTTGTTTTTTTGACGTGGTGTTCAAGCACACGATTTGCAATTTAATTTTTTTAAGATTGACTTTATATCATTTCCACTTTTTAAAGTCCAAATAATCATAGAAATATACGGACTATGGCACCGGATCATATCCGCTTCCACCCCAGGGATGGCAGCTCAGAATTCTTTTAAGAGCCAGCCAACCGCCTTTGAACGCCCCATGCTTCTTTACAGCTTCGATGGCGTAGGCCGAACAGGTAGGTGTGTACCTGCATGAAGGCGGAGTCATTGGCGAAATGAAATACCGGTAAAAATAAACCGGAAGTAAAACAAAAAATTCTATAACTTTTTTTGCTGTTTTCATCGGTTGATATATGACTTTTCTGCTATTATTTTTGTCAGCCTGTCAAGTGCTTTTTGCATCTTAGTACTTATCTCATCGAATGTAAGCATTTCATCGGCAATGTATTGAAACGAAAGATAAATTTTCACTTCCTCCTTTTTGATAATCGACACTAAACTGCTTTTATTCAGTCTGTAAGCTTCCCGCATCAGCCGTTTTGCCCTATTTCTATCCACGGCTTTTTTGAATTTCTTTTTTGAAACACCTATCATAACCCGAACCGGAATCTGCTCATCCGGCTGACTGACATTCAAATAAACTACCCGAAGCGGATACACAAGAAAACTACTCCCGGTTGTATGTAGGTTTTCTATAACCTTTTCACCATATAGATGCTCTTTCTTCGGGAATGTGTTCATGTTGATTAAAAAGAATATCCCAAAAGTACGAAATAATCGGTACTATCGGGATATCATTATGTTAAAAAATTCAATAAGTTGAGGACTTATTTTCTACCGTTTTTCTTTATTTCTTTGAGGAAATTATCCAGCGCCATAGTCATAGAAGGCACTCCGGGCGATGGAGCTTCCAAATCCAGTCTCAGACCTGCATCATGCACGGCTTGTGCTGTAGTCGAACCAAAACTGGCTATGAAACGATCACCCTGTTCCATGTTTGGTACACTTTCCAGTAGGGATTTAATACCTGCCGGGCTGAAAAACACTAGCATGTCATAATCCTTCAATTCATCCTCCGAAATATGATTGCTCACAGTCCGGTACATGATTGCCTGGTCAAAATTAATTTTAGCATTTTCAAGAATGGACATTGTTTCTTCATTTCGTATATCGGAAGTGATATACAAAAATTTTTCTTCGGCATGTTTATTCAAAAGTACAGCCAGGTCGGAGAATTTCCCGGTCTGACTGAAAAAAATCTTTCTTTTACGGTACTGAATATACTTTTGAAGATATAGAGCTACTGTTTCAGAAACACAAAAATACTTCATTGTTTCAGGTACGGTCACCCGGAGTTCTTCACACAAATGGAAGAAATGATCAATCCCGTGGCGAGCATTAAAAATAATAGCAGTATGATCTGTAATATTAATGCGTTGAGACCTGAATTCTTTTGCAGAAATAGGCTCAACTTTGATAAAAGGACGAAAATCAATTTTTACGCTATACTTGTCAATAATATCGTAATAAGGTGACTTTTCAGTTGTCGGCTGTGGTTGTGAAACCAAAATCTTTTTGATCTTCAAGACTTTACGGGTTTTTAGTTAAAACATTAAACAGTCGTAATATACGCCCTAAACAACACTAAAATGGGTATAATTTCGAGCGTGCAAAGGTACAAAATAATATAGAATAAATCAAGAGGTTTTGAGTAAAAAATCTGGAATAATTTCATAATCAGAAACATATAGAAAATAGCTGCCAAACAAGCAGTTATAATTTCCAGCGGCTGTTGCCAGCTAAGAGGTTGATAAGTGTAAAGAATCAGAACAGGAAAGAGCGCTACTGTCAACACATTTATCAGACTAAAATACATCTTTTTGTACGTTTTTGTAATTTTTCGGTTGAAGAATGTATAGCCGGCTATATCGAAGAGAATATGCTTCAGGATATAATAGCCCGCTGTTATTCCAAAAAGCAGGGCAAATGTTTTTATTTCGAACCTAACTACTTCTGCAAAAAATAATTCATATACCAAAAGAGCGATAACACTTATGGAGAATAGAGTAATGAATATGTGAAACTGAGCGATGTTTACAGTTGGAGTCAGAAGGAGGCTTACCGATTCTTTTTTCGAAAAAAAAGCTTTAATGTTTTGGAAAAATTCACCGGCAGAGCGGACTATTCCTGAGACCAACAGCAGAAAAAGCAGAATGATAGCAATGAAAACCCAACTTTCGGTAGATGGGGCAGAGGGGTGGAGTATTCCTTCAAAACCACTGGGCAAAGTGGCGGCCACTCGTGTCGAATCAACATGTAGTAATGAATCGGCCGCTTGATTGAGACTGTCCATTGACAATACCGAGTCAACATTTAGCCTGCTTACACTGTCATTGGTATATTGGATACTGTCTTTCATCTGTCAGATTACGCCGGATATTGCTTTAAATTTTGGCATATTGTCTTAAATCTTCCACCATCGGTTTACTGTTTTTAATAGCTTCGAGCACTTCATCCGCTGTTTCTACAACAGTCCACATGTCCAGGTGCTGAGGACGCATAAAAAGTTCATCTGCAGCTTGTTGGAATTGTGCCAGCAAGTGGTTGTAATAACCGTCAACATTGACAATGATAATCGGATTCCGGTAAATGCCAAGTTGCTTCCAGGTGATGACTTCCAGCAGTTCTTCGAGTGTACCGCATCCTCCCGGCAATGCTACCACAGCATTGCTCATTGCAGCCATTTTTTCTTTCCGTTCGTGCATGGTTTCGGTCAGGATCAGCTTTGTAAGCCCGTCATGCTGCCATTCGGCTTCGACCATGAATTTGGGGATAATGCCCGTTACTTTTCCGCCTTTATCCAATACGCTGTCAGCCAATATCCCCATTAGGCCTACCGATCCGCCTCCGTAAACCAACTGCATATTATTTTCAGCAAGCAGGGAGCCGAGTCTTTTTGCTGTTTCAACGTATTTTGAATCAATTTTACTGCTCGAAGCGCAGTACACACAAATATTCTGCATAATTGGAAATTTTATGCAAAAATACGGTTTTCTTTCCGTATTTTTGAAACTTCATCAATTTTTAGAACAATGATTTTAGTTACAGGTGCTACCGGAATGCTTGGCGGGCATTTAATCCGCCAGTTGCTCCGCGAAAATAATCAGGTGTCTGCATTAAGGCGCAAATCCTCAGAAGTGGAATCTTTGAAAAGCATTTTCAGATTTTACGGTGATGATGTGGAAGATCTCTACAATCGAATCAGATGGATTGAGGCTGATGTCGAAGATTATTTCAGCTTGTGCAAAGCTTTCGAAGGAATTGAATATGTGTATCACTGCGCTGCCATGGTTAATTTGGGCAAGAATGATGAAAAAATGCTCACAGTGAACGTAGGTGGTACAAAAAACGTAGTGAATGCAGCGTTGATTAACAATGTAAAGAAACTTTGTTTTGTGAGTTCCATTGCAGCTTTGTCCGATGGAAACGGAAGAAATCCGATAAATGAAGAATCTCTTTTCTCCAAAAATGAAAAAACAACGATGTATGGAGAAAGTAAACGTCTTGCCGAAAAGGAAATAAATAATGGAATTCAGAAAGGGTTGAATGCAGTAATTGTAAATCCCGGAGTAATTTTGGGATACACCCCAAATTGGTCGGGCAGCGGCGAGTTATTCAAACGGGTGAAAAAAGGATTACCATTTTACACCAACGGCCGGACGGGCTATGTAGCCGCAGAGGATGTAGTGAGGGCTATGGTACTGTTGATGAAAAGTGATAGTAACGACCGGAGGTTTGTGCTTGTAGGTGAAAACTGCCGGCACAAAGATATTCTGCAATGGATGGCCGATGGATTCGGCAAATTACGTCCGTTCATCGGTATGAATAAAACGCTTCTGCTAAGTGCTCATGTGTTGGAATTAGCAGGAAAATTACTTGGCTTTACCCCTTTGATTGATACTTCGTCGGCCAAAGTGGCAGTAAGCCAAAAAACATATTCTGCCGGGAAATTTCTTTCACTGTTTCCGGATTTTCAGTTTACCAATATTCGCGATTCAATTTTTGCAATCTGTGAGTTTGATAAAAAGCGAACTTAACATTCTAAAGAGATTTTACATGACAGAAAAAACGACTTTACAAAAATTGTTGTAAAGTCGTTTTGGCATTAAAACAAAATGAATTTTTTATTCTGCTGAAAATTTATAAATGCACCATTCATCGTATTTTTCACCAGCGCGAAGCACCGTGGATGGAAAGTGCGGATAATTGGGTGATGCCGGAAAACCCTGAGTTTCCAGGCAGATTGCACCTTGCGCTTCGTACTGTTTTCCATACTTGGCAATTTGTTTGTCCACCCAGTTGGCGGTATAAATCTGAACTCCGGGCTGCGTGGTGATTACTTCCATTTTTCGTCCGCTTTCAGGTTCGTATATGTAGCCGGCAACAACCAATTCGCCCGGTTGATTTCTACGAATCACCCAGTTATCGTCCAGCCCGCGGTTAGGTGCAAAAACCGGATCATTTATTCTGTCAGCCAGAAGCGTTGGCTCACGGAAATCGTAAGGCGAATTATCTACTTTAAGAACTTCGCCCGTTGGGCAGGTGAATTCATCCAGTGCTGTGTGAAAGTCGGCATTCAGCTGCAGATAATGATCATGTACCAAACCTTCACCGGCTCCTTTCAGATTGAAATAGGAGTGATTGGTCAGTCCGATAACCGTAGTTTTATCGGAAATGGCTTCGTAATGAATTTTCAGTTCGTTTTCATCGGTCAACTGATACGTTAGCGTTACATCGAGATTTCCCGGATATCCTTCTTCTCCATCGGGCGAAAGGTAATGCAGAATAATTTCATTTTCAGAAACTGATTTCACATCCCACACTTTCATGTTGAATCCTTCTTTTCCACCGTGTAAAGAATTCGGGCCGTTGTTCTCTGCGAGTTTGTAATCTTTGCCTTCGAGTGTAAATTTTGCATCTTTTATTCGGTTGGCAAATCGTCCGCAAGTGGCATTGAAATAAGTTTCTTTTGTGGTGATTTCTTCCAGCGTATCGAAACTAAGCACAACATCTGCTGTAACTCCTTTTTTATCAGGAACGTTCAGTTTAGTTACGCGTGCGCCGTAGTTGCAAATTTCGGCAGACATTCCTTTGCTGTTTTTTATTGTATGTAGTGTTATCATAGTTATCAGCCTCCTATCCCACTGAGGGGGATAAGAGTTGGTGTTTTGAAAGTTATTAAATTTGATAAAAGGCTTAAATGTGTAAATTTACGCTTTAATTCCCCCCGTCAGGAGACCATTGGGCAATATTTTACTCCACTCTTTTCGCTCCATCACCTATTTCGGCTATGTAGAAATCGGGTTTGATGCCTATTTTCTTTTCGTAAGCAGCACCTACTTTTTCGATGAATGTATCGATGGCTTCATCTTTTACCAGCGAAACGGTACATCCGCCAAATCCACCGCCTGTCATGCGTGAGCCTATTACGCCGTCAATTTTCCAGGCTTCTTCGGCCATGGTATCCAGTTCGGGGCCGGTCACTTCGTAGTCATCGCGCAGCGAAACGTGTGATGCGTTCATCAGTTCGCCGAATAGCTTTAAATCGCCTGCTTTCAGGGCTTTCACAGCATCGGTCGTGCGTTGAACTTCGCCTACCACGTGGCGTGCACGTTTGTGGGCTACCTCGTCGGTAATGGCGTGTTCCACTTTTTTGAATTCTTCTTCGGTCAGTTCTGCCAGGTATTTAATGGGGCGAACATTATTGATTTGCTCAACAGCACGGTGACATTGTGCCACGCGGGAGTTGTAAGCACCTGAATCCAGCTTATGAGGGCTGTGTGTGTTGGAGATGACCACTTTCACTCCTTCCAGTTTTACCGGAACAAGTTCAAAATCAAGTGTATCGCAATTAAGGAAAATAGCGTGATCTTTTTTGCCTTGTGCACTTGCAAACTGATCCATGATTCCGCAATTAACCAGTGCAAATTCATGTTCGGCTTTCTGACCGATTTTGGCCATTTCCGTACGGTCCAGTGATGTTTCGAGTTGGTCGTTCAGCGCATAAGCTGTTACAGTTTCGAGTGCTGCAGATGATGAAAGTCCGGCTCCGTTGGGTACATTGCCCCAAATGAGCATATCAAAACCTTCATTCACAGCATAACCGCGTTTTACGTATTGAGCAAAAACGCCAAGCGGATAATTAGCCCATGAATTGTTTTCAAGGCGTTCGGTGAGTTTGTCCAGAGGAATTTTTACTACTTCGGGCATATTGATAGAACGGAACTGTACGAATTTTTCGCCGTTTTTGCGAAGCAGCAAGTAGGTACCGAAACTCAAAGCACAGGGGAATACAAATCCACCGTTGTAATCGGTGTGCTCACCAATCAGGTTCACACGTCCGGGTGCGAAATATACGGCATCAGCGTCTTTGCCGTAGGCTTCTTTAAAAGCAATTTTTAATTCAGAAACTTCCATATTGTATTAAATTTAATAATGAATAATGCGATTTGTGAGCAGCTAAACATTTGTTGTTTTCTGCATTCGGAAAATTTTTTTTTTATTCCATCAATTCCCCGGAGAAATCTGAGTTTTTGGATACCTGCTTTCATCTATTGAGATGATTTTATCCACAATGTAGCGGCTGAAACCTCTCCAGGGAAGCGCTCCCTTGTATTCTTTGTAGTGAAGCTCCATATCCTGACCGCTGCAAAGCATAAGCGAGTCTGCAATGGATTTATTCACTACAGAAAATTCAAATTCGTATGACTGGATGCCTGTACCGGGAGTTTTGCCTGACGATGAGCGGAATCCGGACTGAATAAGTTTACCTTCGTAAGTTTTGAAAACAACCCCTTTCCGAACCATATAATTAAGTTCACCGGCTTTTACTCCTTCGCCGAAAACAAAAAAATATTTGTAGTAAATATATCCGGAGAGAGCGCCCAGAACAACAAGAATGATAATCCAAATTGCTTTTTTCATGTCAATAAAGTTTTAATGTTGTTTGTAGTGAAAAAAATAGTATGCAAATATAGTGTTTTTAATGAAAATTTAAATCTAACTTTCGTTTATAATTGTTATTTTTACAGATGAAACTTTTATTTGTTTAATTCCTAAAAAATACGATTATGAGTAATAAATGGGTAACTCTGGCAATTAGAACTTATCAGCGGGCTCAGATGATAAAAGTTGTACTTGAGCAAAACGGAATTGAAACGATGATTCACAATCTGAATCTGGAACATCCCGAGATGGCTGTAGGTGTACGTG
>JAGPGR010000021.1 GCA_018055865.1 Paludibacteraceae bacterium
TGCCATTGAAATGATATTGATTGACCATGCCAGCAGCGTGACAGTAGATCGCGACGGAAAACCTGTAACAATAGAAATTCCGAAAGATTTAACCCAGAGAGCGTTGGCCTCCGAAAAAGGAGTAATGAGTTACAGGATGCCTTTTGTTATTGACACAGTCGTGTCGGGTTCTTTGGCTTCAAAGGCAGCATTAAAAGCCGGCGACAGCCTCGTTGCCGTCAATGGGAAAAAGATTGACATGCAGCAGGAAGTGATACGAGAGTTTGCCAATTCCAAAGGAAAAAAGATTTCATTTGATTATTCCCGTCATGGAACTCTTTACAGAACGACTCTGACCATGGGAGCTGACGGAAAACTGGGAGTTGGATGGCGCAATTTTCTGCAAACGGAAAAAGTCAAATATGGATTTTTTGAAGCAATTCCGGCCGGTATCACTACCGGAGTTGAAAAATTGGTCGGATACGTGAAGCAATTCAAACTTGTATTTACCAAAGAAGGAGCCAAATCCATCGGTAGCTTTGGGGCGCTCGGACAACTATTTCCACCAAGCTGGGATTGGCTCAGTTTCTGGGAACTTACAGCGCTCATATCCCTTATCCTGGCTTTCATGAATTTCCTCCCTATTCCCGGATTGGATGGAGGTTACATCGTTTTTCTTATTTATGAGATGGTAACGGGTCGAAAACCAAGCGATAAATTTATGGAAGTGGCACAGATGATCGGAATGTCGCTGCTGATGCTTTTGTTTGTTTACGCCATCGGAAACGATATTTTCAGAGCCTTTAAATAAAACGACATGATCACAGTTTTATGTTATCCCAAATGCGGTACCTGCCGTAAAGCCGAAAAATGGCTGAAAGAAAACGGAATTGATTACAACTATCGTCCGATAAAAGAGCAAAATCCGGATGTCGACGAATTAAAATCGTGGAAGGAAAAAAGCGGACTTCCAATCGGCAAGTGGTTTAACACCAGCGGATTGCTTTACAAGGAACAGAATATGAAGGATAAAGTGAAAATACTTCCTGAAGATGAACTGCTCAAAATTCTTGCTTCGGATGGCATGCTGGTAAAACGACCGGTTCTGCTTTTTGGCGACAAGGTTTTAGTCGGATTCAGGCAGGAAGAATGGGAAGAAACCCTGAAATCAGAGATAAATTACTTTTAATCAAGCAGCAGATTCGGATCGGGTCTGCTTTTTTTTTACTTAAAAGTTCTTATTTTTTTTACCTGAAAAACAAAATTAGGTAATTTACGGATTATATTTGCATCCAAAATACTTATAAACAAACAATTAAAACCCACTCAAATGAAAAAAACACTCCTCTCACTGTTTCTGCTTTTGTTTTTAGCTGTTACAGCTTCTGCTCAAGTAGATAAAATAGTTGGAAAATGGAAAACAATTGACGATAAAGACGGTAGCGAAAAGTCAATTGTAAATATCTACAAAGCCTCTAACGGCAATTATTACGGTAAGGTTGAAAAATTATTCAAAGAACCGAATAAAAAATGCACGGAATGTGACGGTGAAAACAAAGGAAAACCCATAGTAGGGATGACTGTAATCAACAATATGGTTGAAAAAAACGGAACCCTGACAGGTGGAACCATCCTTGACCCTGCTACCGGAAAAGTGTATAAATGCAACATCAGTTTTGAGCCGAAAACCGGTAATCTCAAAGTGAGAGGCTCACTTGACAAAAAAGGGTTGATAGGCAGAAATCAGACATGGGTAAAAGGCTCATAACCATAGATAAATTGAAAAAAATAACGGCGGAATTTCCATTCAGGGAATTCCGCCGTTTTTTTACAGTTGCAATTTCTGAAAACTAAATTTCAGTTTTCGAGGTTTCGCCGGCTGAGGGTACAAAGCGTGCTTTCAAATCAGGTGCAGCCATGTCTTTATCCAGCGGATACATGGGTCGTTGGATGTTTTTGTAAGGCAGGCGGGTCAAATCCTGATCCACACCACCCGGAGTGAGTGCCATAATCCATCCGCCACGCATATCGTACAACTCTGGCACCAGATAACCTATTTTCACTACCAGAATATCTGTTTCACGTGGATTGAGTCCTACCTCTGTGAAATAGCTCTCGTAATGATACGCTTTGCGTTTCGCGGTCACTATCACCGAAACGTTCCCGGTTTTTACAACTACAACGGTATTCCCGTCTTTTTCATCCTTTTCAATGGCTGTAATGGTCCCTGCGATACGTACAGGCGGTGAATACCGATTATCCACCCGGGCACCCGCAGTGGCATCAATTTTTCCTCCGACTCCCGCTTCAACGGCTTTTTTCACAAATCCGGAGTCGGGAATAGAAGCATATATCACACTTTTGCCTGTGGCTGATTTAAATTCCGGCCGTTTCAGTATTTCGGTCAATGTCCAGGTTACATCTCCTGCGCCTCCGGCAGTCGGATTGTCGCCCATATCGCTGATAATGAATGGTTTTTCTCGGCTTGCCAGTGCTTTCTCAATGCATTCGGGCAGGTATGCAGTCGGAGCCACAAACTCAAACTGATCACGCACATTCCAGAAATTTTCGGCCAGTTTTTCGGCTGCTTTTCCCACTGCTTCTTTGTCGTCGCCGTAAGCCATCACTACTGCATGATTTCTTGGTTCGTCAGCCCAGGGATACGACATCCAGATTGCTGCATCAATTACTTTGTCGCCATCCAGGACGGTTGGAATTTGTTCGTACAGACTTTTTGCCGGTTCAATGCGGGTACTGGTTTTTTCGCCCGGCAATAAAATCGGAACCCGTATCCAGGCTTTGTAAGCGGGTTTGCCTTTCCCGTTTTCCAGGCGGTCCAGCAAATTAATCAATGCCCGTTTTTTTGATATCATGGCGTCTTCGTGGGGTGCCATGCGATAGCAGGTTATCAAATCACTGTTTTGTGCCAGGCGGGACGATACACTGCCGTGCAAATCCATGGAAGTGGAAATAAGCACCTCATTTCCAATCACTTCGCGGATGCGTACAATAAAATCTCCCTCCGGATCTTCCAAATCCTGCACGCTCATGGCACCGTGAATGTCAAAAAATAATCCATCCAGCGGAAGCGATTTTTTAAGCATTTCAAGGGTCTGATTTACCAGCTTTTCGTAAACATCCCGTTTCACAATGCCGCCGGGCATGGCATGAGTTCGCAGGGTTGGAAGCCACACAGCCCGGTCAGAAATTCCGGAATCGGGAACAAAAAAATTATAGTAAGAAAAAATACTGTCGCCCACACGTAGCGGAAAACCTGTCTCATCGGTTACAGCAGGCGAAAATGTGCTCGATTCAATAGCTATTCCGGCAATGGCAACCCGCGGAAGATGCTTTTTGGAATTTGTGCAACTTGCTGAAAGAACTAAAATGGCACAAAGGCAAATGAAGGTTGTTTTTTTCATAGAATTGGATTTTTATTCATACAAATATATGTAAATTATTTGTTTCAAAACGAAAAAAAGTCTGTTTTCCTGAGAAAATACGGATAATTAAATGTATCCAAATCAGTCTGCATGCAGGATGTAAAAAAATGACTTATCTTTACATTCTGATTGATGTCAAAAGAAACCATTGCTGAACTATTACCCAAGAATCCTGTTATGTCCAAAACAATTGTTTTCAATCCGCTTTCGCTGCCAACATATGTGATGGCTAAAACAATCGGTTCCATGTGTAATCTGAATTGCAGTTATTGTTATTACCTGGAAAAAGAAAAACTCTACCAGAATCGTAAGAAGCTGGAAATGAGCGACGAAATTCTCGAATTATTCACTCAAAGTTACATCGAAGCTCAACCGGTAAAAGAAGTACTTTTCACCTGGCATGGCGGTGAAACCATGCTCAGAGATATTTCATTTTACAAAAAAGCCTTACAACTTCAGAAAAAATACGGGCGGGGCCGACAAATTGACAACGTGCTGCAAACCAACGGTACAAGGCTGAATGATGAATGGTGCCGGTTTTTCAAAGACAATAATTTTTTGATTGGAATTTCCATCGATGGCCCCGAGCATTGTCATGATGTTTATCGTATGAATAAAGGCGGAAAAGGAACATTTGCAGAAGTGATGAAAGGCATCGAACTGCTGCAGAAACACGAAGTGGAATTCAATACACTCTCTGTAATTAACGATTACAACGTTCAGTTTCCACTTGATGTATATCGTTTTTTCAAGGAAATCGGTAGCCGGTATATGCAGTTTGCGCCTATAGTGGAGCGGATTTCCGACGGGCGAACCGACGGGCTGAAGTTGCTCCCACCGGAGCAACATGTTGATTCTCAGCTTGCCCCCTGGACTGTTAATCCTGAAAAATTTGGGAAATTTTACATCGAAATTTTCGACGAATGGGTACGCTTCGATGTGAGTCAGTTTTATGTACAGCTTTTTGACGCCACACTCGCCAATTTGGTGGGAGCGCAGCCCGGGGTTTGTATTTTTTCGGAGACTTGCGGACACGCAGCAGCCATGGAATTCAACGGCGATGTGTATGCCTGCGATCACTACGTTTTTCCGGAATTTAAACTGGGGAATGTGCGCAGCCAAACCATTTTTGAAATGATGTTTCTGGAAAAGCAACTTCAGTTTGGAGCCGACAAAAAAGAAAAACTGCCGCGACAATGTCTCGAATGTGATGTTCTTCGCTTTTGCCGCGGAGAATGTCCCAAAAACCGGATTGCACAAACTCCTGACGGCGAACCGGGTTTGAATTACCTGTGCGCAGGCTATAAAGCGTTTTTCAGACATGCGCTGCCCTATATGGAATTTATGGCAAATGAACTTCACAACAAGCGTCCGCCGGCCAACGTAATGTTTTTTGCAAGGGGAAAGTCGTGAGCGATTTTTTCAGGGAGAAGTGCAGTTTCTGCACATTTCAAACTGCTTGCGGTTTTCGAGCAGTTTTTTTCTGAATTGCATTGCATTTTCGCTGTGCCAGCACTCAGCAAAGGAATTTTCGTTCAGATTGCCAAAAACATACCGGCTGTCCTTGTCAAAGCAGCAGGGCAGCACATCGGCTGTGGAGGTTATTACAGCCCCTTCCCATAAACGTTTGCAGCGATTTCTCAAGAATTTTTTGATGTGATATTTTCCATCCGCTCGTAGTTCGTATCGGGCATATTTTTTAGTTATGGGAATCAATTCATGTCCGTTTTCAAAATCATAAAGTTGTGCAGATTTGAAGGTCAATTTGTCCACATTCCACTCTTTTGCCAGCCTTTTCATTTCATCCAGCTGATGTTCGTTTGTTTTTAAAACTAAAAACTGTACTTCAATATACGGAGAGGCAGATTTTAATTCTTTCTTCCATTTTACAAGTGAATATATGGCATCGATTACTTTTTGTAGTTTTCCCCCCACGCGGTAAACTTCGTAGGTATCCTGAGTGGCTCCATCTACCGAAATAATTAGTCTGTCGAGCCCGGAGAGGACAAGACTTTTCGCCAGATTGTCATCTATCAATTGCGAGTTGGTTGATGTGGCGGTGAGAATATTTTTGCTGCGTACGTACTGCACTATTTCTGTAAAATTCCTGTTCAGCAAAGGTTCGCCCTGGAAATAAAGAGTGGTGTACATTAATGTTGGAGCGAGTTCATCAATCAGCTTTTTGATAAGTGGTAAGTCAGCATGAATAGCTTTAACAGCTGTTTCTCGCATCCCAACCGGACACTCAGGGCAACGCAGGTTGCAGGCATTCACAGGTTCAATGGAGATAAACCGGGGCTTTACTTTCCATCGGGTCAAAATTCCAAATGCCGACAGCCTGTAGGAAAGAGCAAGCCGGCATGCATTCCACATCTTCAGCGGAGTGAAACTTGTCCTGAAAATACGGTACAGGTAGTGAAATTGATTTCTCATCTAATCCGAACGATCAATTGTAAATATTTATTATACTGACTCAAAAATATAAAAAACACCACGCAAAGTAAGTTAAAAATACAATTAAAAAGCGTATTTTTGCAGAAGAAAATCGAAAAAACTAACATAATCTTTCTCATTTATTTAAAATTACTATGAGTAAAAAAATCTTATTTTTAGCAACAATGGCAGTAGTTGTCATTTTTTCATCGTGCAGCAAAAAATTAACAGCGCTGGATGCCGCTTATATCAAAACAACACCCAATCCGCTTGAAATGAAAGCCGGTGAAGTGAATGCAACTGTAACCGGAACCTTTCCCCAGAAATATTTCAATAAAAATGCGGTGCTGACCGTTACTCCCGTTCTCAAATACGGCAACAAAGAAGCGAAAGCTCAACCGGTTGTATTTCAGGGAGAAAAAGTGCTCGGAAATGACCGGGCTATCAGCTACAAAGCCGGTGGTACTTACTCCATCAGTCCGAAATTCGTTTTTGAGCCCGAAATGGCCAAGTCAGAACTTTTTCTGAATTTTGATGTGGTTCAAAAGAAAAAAACGTACAAACTACCGGGCCTAAAAGTAGCCGATGGCGTACTTGCAACTGCTCAGCTTGCTTCAACCTCACCCAAAGAATTGCAACCTGCTTTATCGCCCGACAATTTTCAGCGCGTTACGCAGGAAAATCAAGACGCCGATATACTCTTCCTCATTCAGCAGGCTCAACTCCGCAACAGCGAACTGAGCAAAGATGACATAATAGAATTTACAGCTAAAGTAAAAGATGCACGCGACGCTCAGAACAAAGAAATTTCGAATTTCGAAGTGCTTGGATACGCATCGCCCGATGGTAATCTGGAACTGAATACCAACCTGGCCGAAAGACGTCAGAAAGTGACAACCGATTATATCAACAAAGAACTGAAAAAACTGCAGGCAAACGTATCGGTCGACAGTAAATTTACTGCCGAAGACTGGGACGGTTTCCAAAAACTCATGGAAGCTTCTGATATTCAGGACAAAGAATTGATTCTGCGTGTTCTCTCTATGTATCAGGATCCTGAGCAACGCGAACGTGAAATCAAAAATCTGTCGTCTACTTTCCAGGCCATTGCCGGAGAAATTCTTCCTCAGTTGCGTCGTTCGCGCCTCAAAATGACCGTGGATGTAACCGGAAAATCGGATGCGGAGATTATGAATTTAGCTTCAAAAAGTCCTAAAGAGCTGACAGCCAACGAACTGCTTTATGCCGGAACATTGGCTTCCACCACCAGGGAACAAGCTGATATTTATGAACAGTTTGTAGATATTTATCCCGAAGATGCCCGCGGATACAACAATTTAGGTTTGAGACTTTATTACGAAGGAGACGTAACGGCGGCCGAACGGTTGTTCGAAAAATCGCTTTCACTCGATCCGAATTCACCCGATGCTAACTTCAATCTTGGACTGGTAAAAATGGCAAAAGGACAACTCACCGATGCACAGGCATTTTTCGGCAAGTCGGCCGGAACAGCAGGTAATCTCAATGCTGCACTCGGAACCAGCTACGTTGCACAAGGCGAATACACTAAAGCAATGAACGCACTGCGTGGTGTAAATACCAACAATGCAGCTGTAGCTCAGATTATCAGCAACGATTACAACGGAGCACGCAATACGCTGGCTGCCATAAAATTTCCAAATGCTATGACAGCTTATCTGGGTGCCATTCTTGCTGCACGCACCAATGATCGCGATGCTGTGTACAGCAATTTGCGCAATGCCGTTCAGCTGGATCGCAACTTTATCAAAAAAGCGCTCAACGACCTGGAATTTGCCAAATATTTTGCTGATACTACTTTTCTTTCAATTTTGAAATAAATTTTTTATAGCGGTTTTTTTTCAATCCCGATGCCTTGCCAGGTGTCGGGTTTGTTTTTTTTACATTCGGTAAGGTCTGTCGATAACAGCTAAATGAAATTTGTAAGCCCGATTTTACGTTTTTTTGTTTTCTTAAAATTTCAGGTAAGTTTATGTAATAAAAAATTATTCTCGTACCTTTGTCATATAATAGAAATTGCATAACTCTCTGCTTTTGACCGAAACCAATACAGATGTACCGGCAATTCAATCAGATAATCACGTGTTTAGCCATATAATAGGCCAGCAAGCCATCAAAGAGCGGTTTATCCGTTCCGTCACCGAACAGCGCATACCGCACGCACAGCTCCTTCACGGACCAGAAGGCGTGGGTAAATTGTCGCTGGCCATGGCTTATGCACAATACATCTGCTGCAAACGCAAAACTCCGACTGACGCCTGCGGAGTTTGTCCCTCATGTGTGAAGTATAAGCAACTGGCTCACCCCGATTTACATTTTGTTTTTCCGGTAATAAAACCTCCTGGCAAAAATACGGTTGTGTGCGATGATTTTCTGCCGGAATTTCGTAAAATGTTTATTCAGAATCCTTATTTCGGGCTTGACGACTGGTACGAACGCATAGGCGATGGAGCCAAGCAGGGGATGATTTATTCCAACGAAAGCTCTGAAATCATCCGGAAATTGAGTCTGAAAACTTACGAATCGGACTACAAAGTGATGATTATATGGATGCCGGAACTGATGCACGAATCCTGCGCCAACAAATTGCTGAAAATTCTGGAAGAACCGCCTCCGTTTACCGTTTTTCTTCTCGTGTCCAACAATCCCGATGCGAATTTAACCACCATTCTTTCGCGTACACAGCACGTCAAAGTGTCCCGGCTCACTGAGCCGGAAATCGTAACGGCACTTGTGGCTCAAAATCCGGAAACAGAAGCTGTAACCATTCAGAATGCTGCCCGGGTTTCCGAAGGGAGTTTTCTTAAAGCCCGAAAACTACTCAACGAAACCAGAGAAATGACGCTCAACTTCGACCGGTTTGTTGAAATAATGCGTAAAGCCTGGATGGTGGGTAATAAAAAAGATCACGCCTCTCTGAAAACACTTAAAAAGTGGTCAGAAGATATGGCCGGAGCTGATATAGGGCGTGAAAGGCAGAAAAAATTCCTGGCGTATGCACAGCGAATGATTCGTGAAAATTACATTTATAACCTCAAGAATACAAATTTGAACTACATGACGGATTATGAAACCGGTTTTTCGACCAATTTTTCGCCTTTCATCAACGAAAGAAATGTTGAAGAACTGATGACGGAGTTCGCCCTTGCAGAGCGCCATATCGAGCAAAATATCAACGCAAAAATGGTTTTCTTTGATTTGGTGCTCAAAGTCATTATGTTGTTGAAAAAATAGAAAAAGGGCAGTTTTAACTATACTAAACCGGTTAATTTCAGCCGTAAATTTTTTTTAAAAAAAAGATAAAATAACAAGCGACAAAGTCTGAAAAAGTCTTTGTTCGTGGATTGATAAATACCTAAATACAATGGAATACAGACTGGATAACGGAGGCTGCTGCATGAACAGGAAAGGCTGCCGGAATGCTTCGGGTAAAAAATTAAGCGTTTACGACTGGCTGTGCGATCTGCCCGAAACGGTGAAAGAAACCGATTTGGTAGAAGTGCAGTTTAAAAATACCCGAAAAGGCTATTACCTGAACAATACGCAGCTCGAACTGGAAAAAGGAGATAAAGTAGCCGTAGAATCATCGCCGGGACATGATATAGGAGAGGTAACGCTGGTTGGGAAATTGGTGCTTCTGCAGATGAAAAAAAACAACATTGATGCCTCCAAGTACGAATTGAAAAAAGTGTATCGCAAAGTCCGTGATCTGGATATTGAAAAATATAACGAAGCCAAAGCCAAAGAACAGGAAACGATGATTAAAGCCCGTCAGATTGCTGACAGCCTTCGTTTGAGTATGAAGATTGGTGATGTGGAATATCAGGGCGACGGCAACAAAGCTATTTTCTATTACATTGCTGATGAGCGTGTTGACTTCCGTCAGCTGATAAAGGTTTTTGCCGAAACATTCCGGGTGCGGATAGAAATGAAGCAAATTGGTGCCCGCCAGGAAGCCGGAAGAATAGGTGGAATAGGACCTTGCGGACGCGAACTTTGTTGCTCTACCTGGATTACCAATTTCAATACGGTTTCAACAAGTGCTGCCCGCTATCAGGACTTATCGCTCAATCCGCAGAAACTGGCCGGACAATGCGGTAAACTAAAGTGCTGCATGAATTACGAGCTCGACAGCTACATGGATGCACAGAAACGACTGCCTTCACGTGAGATAGAACTGGAAACCAAGTACGGAACCTATTATCATTTCAAAACCGATATTTTCAAAGGTCAAATAACATACTCCACCGACAGAAATATGGCCTCTAATCTGGTTACCATTTCTTCCGAAAGGGCCAAAGAAATTATCGGACTGAACAAAAGCGGCAAAAAACCAGATGAACTGAACGAACAACCCGTTGCAAAGAAAAAATCCGTGGAGTACGAAAATGTGGTAGGACAGGATAGCCTGACGCGTTTCGATACGGAGAAAAAACAGGGAAAGAACCCACGAAGAAAGCAATTAAAACCCCGATTAAACCCCGACGAAAAACCAAGGACGAATATTAATCTGAAAAAACAATGAAAGTAATCAAACTCCTTTCAGTTCTTTTGATAATAGGTTTGATGACGGGTTGCAACCGCAACGAGATTTTTTTCGGCTATCAAACCGTTCCTCCCGGCGGATGGAATAAAGACAGCCTGCTTACCTACAACATCGATGTAAATAATTCCCTCTCAAAATTCAACATTTACGTCCATGTAAGGCATTATGGCAACTATCCGTATCAAAATCTGTGGCTCTTTCTGGACTATAAAAGAACGAAAGACAGTATTCCACAACAAGATACCATTGAATGTTACCTGGCAGATGAATACGGAAAGTGGCTGGGCAACGGTGTCGGTGCCATCAAAGAGATGCCTGTTCTTTTCAAAAAACAAATTCAGTGGCCCGATAGCGGTACGTACCAAATCAGAATTCGACACGGGATGCGTGATTCAGTCCTGACAGGAATTAATAAAGTGGGAATAAGAGTCGAAAAAGCGGAATGAACAAATCAGAATACTATCATCAGACCTCCGTTTCTGATTTTTTATGTAATTAAAAAGAATGGGAAAAAACAAACTGGCCAAATTTGCAGAGTTGGAAACGTTTCATCACGTGTTTCAGGTACCTTCAGGGATATTGTTGTCCGGCAAAGGATTTGAATGGAAGGGAAAATGGAACGAGATGTTTTTCAAAAACAACAACCCGATAGTACTCGAACTGGGTTGCGGAAAAGGCGAATACACCGTAGAACTTGCCCGGCAGTTTCCGGACAAAAACTACATCGGAGTGGATATAAAAGGCAACAGAATCTGGACCGGAGCACGCAAATCCTTACAAGAAGGTTTGAGAAACGCAGCTTTTATCCGTACTAACATTGAAATGATACATCATTTTTTTTCCTCCAATGAAGTAAGTGAAATCTGGCTTACTTTTCCGGATCCGCAAATGAAAAAAACCAGCAAGCGGCTTACCGCCACCAATTTCATTCGCTCCTATCTGAACTTTCTGAAACCCGAAGGCGTTATTCACTTGAAAACAGACAGTAATTTCATGTTTACCTACACCTGCGAAATGGTTAAAGCGAACCACTTCCAGGTGATTGATTATCAGGAAGATATATATGCATCCGAATCGGTGAGCCCTATACTCAATATCAAAACCTACTACGAACAACAGTGGCTGGAGCGGGGAATTGCAATTAAATACATCGGCTTTGTGCCACTGAAAAACAGCGAATTGATTGAACCTGATATTGAAATAGAGCCCGATCCCTATCGCAGTTTCAAGCGCTACAGAAGGATTTAGTTTTTTAAGTTATATCAATTGAAAAATCAGCAAGAAAAATGAATATTTACCCCAATTTAATTCTCGAAGCTCTTCAGCACGTCCGCTATCCGGGCACCGGTAAAGATATTGTAACTTCCGGCATGGTTCAGGATAATATCCGTATTGAAGGCAAAAAAGTGAGTTTTTCACTGATTTTTGAAAAACCGAACGATCCGTTTGCCAAATCGGTGGTCAAAGCCGCTGAACAAGCTATCCTTACTTACATAGGTGAAGAGGTGGACATCAAGGGAAATGTAAATATAGCTGTTAAAGAGCAGCCAAAGCCTAAGCCGGCATCTATTCTGCCCGATGTAAAAAATATTATAGCAGTATTCTCAGGTAAAGGTGGCGTAGGAAAATCCACGGTTTCTTCCAATCTGGCTATTTCGCTGGCTGCACTCGGATATAAAGTCGGACTGCTGGATGCCGATATTCACGGCCCTTCTGTTCCCAAAATGTTTGGTGTGGAGCACGAACAACCTTACGTTGAAGAAAAAGACGGCAAACAAAAGGTAATGCCCATCGAAAAATATGGAATAAAATTACTATCAATCGGTTTTTTTGTAAGTCAGGAAAATGCCCTCGTGTGGCGGGGCAGCATGGCAAGCAATGCTCTCAAACAGCTCATTACTGATGCCGACTGGGGTGAGTTGGATTATTTCGTCATGGACTTACCACCTGGTACCGGAGATATTCACCTTACCCTGGTGCAAACCATGGGTATTACCGGAGCAATAGCTGTAACAACTCCACAGGATGTGGCCCTGGCAGATGCACGAAAGGGAATAAATATGTTTACGGGAGATAAAGTGAATGTACCTGTACTGGGCTTAATCGAAAATATGGCCTGGTTTACTCCGGCTGAATTACCCGAAAATAAGTATTATATTTTCGGAAAAGAAGGTGGAAAACGACTTGCCGAAGAACTGAACATCCCGCTTCTGGGGCAAATTCCAATCGTACAATCCATTCGGGAAGGCGGCGATACAGGGATACCGGTTGCTGTCAATGAAAACACTATCTTAGGGCTGGCTTTCAGAGATTTGGCTGCCCGGGTAGTGGAACAGGTGGAACTCAGAAACAGTACAATGGCTGCTACGAAAAAGGTGGAAATTACCAGGTAAAACATCAATCCTGAATGATATAAGAAAAATATGGGATAAAACAAATATTTTAATAAAAAATAATGCAAAAATGTTTGTTTTTTAAAAAAATGTATTATATTTGTCAGTTGTTAAAAAGCTAATCATTTACCAAAAAAAATAAATTATGAAAAAAACTTTTATCCTTATTCTAAGTCTGTTTATGACTTTAGGAGCATTTGCTCAGCAATACTCGGATTGGTCGCGATGGTCAATCACACTTGAAGGGGGCTTAAATCGTTTTGATGGTGACGTGAAACAAGATTACGGAAGGGAAGTTTTGCCTACTGCTGATACTAAAATATCTTTTGGTGGAGCTCTTGAATAT
>JAGPGR010000022.1 GCA_018055865.1 Paludibacteraceae bacterium
ACCAGATATTCCGTTAAAGTCAGTATAGCATTGGGAGTACAGTAACGTTTGATAAATCCGGGAACGGAAAATTCCATGAAATGCTCACCCGTACGCCCAAGACGATAACAGGCCGTGCAAAAGGAAGGTATCATGTCCTGGTCGAGCAATTCTTCAATCACTTCGTTCAGCGAGCGGTCGTCGCCAATTCTGAACTGACCTCTGTTCAGATCCTGATTGGTGTTTTGAGTTTCCACATAACTGCCGATTTCAATTTTTGTGCCGCCGTCGAGTTGAGAAACTCCGTATTGGATTAGTTCATTGCGCAGAGCAGCCGGTTCGCGGGCGGTTAGTATCATCCCGGTGTAGGGAACTGCCAGGCGGAGAATGGCTACCAGTCGTGCAAAATCTTCATCCGAAACAAAGTAGCTATCTCCCATGTCGAGCATGGAGGCGTCTTTCACGCGGGGAAATGATATAGTGTGCGGACCTACATTGTAGCACGCTTCCAGGTGGTTGGTGTGACGAACCAACCCCATTACTTCGAAACGCCAGTCGTATAGTCCGAATAGCGCGCCAATGCCTACATCGTCAATGCCTCCTTCCTGAGCTCTGTCGAGTGAAGTCAGCCGATAATCGAAATCGGCTTTTTTGCCACGCAGGTGATAGGTTTTGTAAGCTTCCCGGTTATATGTTTCCTGGAAAATCTGAAAAGTTCCTATCCCGGCAGCTTTCACTGTTCTGAAACCTTCAATTTCCATCGGTGCGGCATTGATATTCACCCGGCGAATCTCGCCATTCCCTTTTTTCACGCTGTATGCCACATTAACGGTGTGTGCTATGTATTCCGCATCGTATTGAGCATGTTCGCCGTAAACCAAAATCAGCCGTTTCTGCCCGTTATCTTCAAGCGCTTCAATTTCCCGGACTAATTCCTCATCTGATAATGTTTTGCGCACTTCGGCAGTATTTGATGCTCTGAAACCGCAATAGGTACAATTGTTTGAGCATTTATTGCCTACATAAAGCGGTGCAAAAAGCACAATCCGGTTGCCGTAAATATTCTTTTTCAGCGTTTTTGCCCCTTCCTTTATTTCCTGAATGAGTTCCGGATCGGTAGCATTAATCAGAACGGCCGTTTCTTCCAGGTTTAATCTTTTCTTGGATAAAGATTTGGCAATCACTTCCCTGACACGCTCTTTCGTTGAAACCGCTTTATTCAGATAATCCCAGATTTCATCCGGATCAATGAAAGAATTCATTGGTTTATCGGGGATATTGTAGGTTTCGGGGGTAAATTTCATAAGTAAATAATTTATTACAACAAAGATACTAATAGAACGTCAAATTAAGGAATTATTTCTGTAATAATTTTTTTAATCACGGGCAAATGAGTAATTTTGTAACCGATTTCAATAATTCGAATACTCCGTTACCGAAAGACCGACTTTTTACTCAAAATCAAATTTCCGTTATTTTTTTCAATGTAAATTTAAATTAAATACTAACTATATTTCAAACTAAAAAACAGAAAACTTATGTGGTTAATTCATTCTTCTATCGGGAGAAAGGTTATCATGAGTGTAACCGGAATTTTTCTCATTCTTTTCCTGACTTTTCACAGCATTATGAACATCACTGTGTTATTCAGTGAACAGGTTTATAATGATATTTGTGAGATTTTGGGAGCAAATTGGTACGCCATTATTGCTACAGGAGTACTTGCGCTTGGTTTTGTTGTGCATATTTTGTACGCTTTGTATCTTACCTGGCTCAACCTCAAAGCTCGCGGTAATGACCGTTATGCAGTAACTCAGCGTCAGGAAGGAGTCAGTTGGGCTTCAAAAAACATGTTCGTTCTCGGAGTGATTGTATTTGGTTTTCTCGTCCTGCATTTATTCAACTTTTGGGCAAAAATGCAGTTGATAGAGTTGACTTACGGACACGGCTGGGCTGAAGCAGGACTTCCTAATCCACAGGAAGGCGCTTACTTTATCAATGAACTATTCAGCAATCCGATTTATTCGATTATTTACATCGTTTGGCTGGCTGCTTTGTGGTTTCATCTAACACATGGTATATGGAGTTCGCTTCAGTCAATCGGCGTAAATAACAAAACCTGGTTACCTCGTGTGAAATGCGTTGCTAATGTGTATTCTACCTTTATCATTTTGCTTTTTATGGCAATACCGGTTTATTTTTTATTGGGTTTTCGGGTCATGTAAAGCTTGTGTTTAATTGAAAAAAATTTAAAAATTATGGCAAAGAAAGAAGATATATTCGACAAGGCAAAAGATGCTTTCAATAAAGCAGCCGATGTTATCAAAGACACTGCTGAAGATATAGTGGAAAATGTACAGGAAATGGTTGAAGATGCGAAAGATTTCATGGAAGATGACAAAACCAAACAGGTAGTTGCTTCAGTGAAAGATGCAGGTGAAAAAATTGCACAAAGTGCAAAAGAAAGTGCTGCAAATGTGTCTGAAACCATCAAAACTTCAACTCAACGCGTAGTTGCTGATGTGAAAAATGAAACTAAATCCATTACTCGCAAAGACGCCAAAATCCCGGAAGGACCACTGGCCGAAAAATGGAGCAATTACAAAGCACATCAGAAGCTGGTAAATCCTTCCAACAAACGCCGGCTGGACGTTATAGTTGTCGGAACCGGATTAGCCGGTGCGTCTGCTGCAGCTTCGCTCGCTGAATTAGGATTCAACGTGCTGAATTTCTGTATTCAGGACAGTCCGCGCCGGGCTCACTCCATAGCTGCGCAGGGCGGAATCAATGCTGCCAAGAACTATCCGAACGATGGCGACAGCGTGTATCGTTTGTTTTATGACACAATCAAAGGTGGAGACTACCGTGCGCGTGAAGCGAATGTGTATCGTCTTGCCGAAGTTTCTAATAGTATTATTGACCAGTGTGTGGCTCAGGGGGTTCCTTTTGCCCGTGATTACGGCGGCTTGCTGGATAACCGTTCATTCGGTGGTGCTCAGGTATCGCGTACATTCTATGCTAAGGGTCAGACAGGACAACAGCTTTTGCTGGGAGCATATTCAGCATTAAGCCGTCAGGTAGGCAAAGGCGCAGTGAAACTTTACGTTCGCTATGAAATGCTCGATGTGGTAATCATCGACGGACGTGCCCGCGGAATTATTGCCCGCAACCTGGTGACCGGTAAAACTGAACGTTTCTTTGCTCATGCAGTTGTGGTGGGAACGGGAGGATACGGAAATGCTTTCTTCCTTTCGACCAATGCCATGACTTCCAATGGTTCTGCTGCCATACAGATGTATAAAAAAGGAGCTTATTTTGCAAATCCGTCTTACGCTCAGATTCATCCTACCTGTATTCCCGTTCACGGTGACTATCAATCCAAACTGACTTTGATGTCCGAATCGCTTCGAAACGACGGACGTATTTGGGTACCGAAGAAAAAAGAAGATGCAGAGGCTATTCGAGCCGGCAAACTGAAAGCAACTGATCTGAAAGAAGACGACCGCGATTATTACCTGGAACGCCGTTATCCGGCTTTCGGTAACCTGGTGCCACGTGATGTGGCTTCACGCGCTGCCAAAGAACGTTGTGATGCCGGCTTTGGAGTTGGAAATACCGGACTGGCTGTTTACCTGGATTTCTCTGAAGCCATTAACCGCCTTGGTGAAAATGTGGTTCGTGCCCGCTATGGTAACTTATTCCAGATGTACGAAAAAATAGTGGACGAAAATCCATATAAAACTCCGATGATGATTTATCCGGCTATACACTACACCATGGGTGGTATCTGGGTAGATTACGAGCTGCAAACCTCTGTTCCCGGCTTGTTCTGTATTGGTGAGGCTAATTTCTCCGACCACGGAGCCAACCGGCTCGGAGCTTCAGCGCTCATGCAGGGTTTGGCCGATGGATATTTCGTATTGCCATACACCATTCAGAATTATCTGGCCGATCAAATTCAGGTGCCGCGTATCAGTACCGACCGTGAAGAATTTGCGCAAGCCGAAAAATCAATCAATGAGCGTATTAACAAAATTATGAGTATTCAGGGAAAATATTCGGTGGATCATCTTCACCGTGAATTAGGCCTGATTATGTGGGATTATGTTGGAATGGGACGCACAGCAGAAGGTTTGAAAATTGCTTTGGAAAAAATCAATGCCATACGCAATGAATTCTGGACAAACGTATACGTTCCCGGAAAAGCAGTTGGAATGAATGTTGAACTTGAAAAAGCACTCCGTTTGGCCGATTTTATTGAAACTGGCGAATTGATGGCACGCGACGCACTGATGCGCGAAGAATCGTGCGGCGGTCACTTCCGCGAAGAGTATCAGACTCCCGAAGGTGAAGCCCTGCGTAATGACGAAAAGTTCTCATACGTATCTTGCTGGAAATATACCGGCGAAGGCAACGAACCCGAATTGATCAAGGAACCGCTGGATTACGAATTCATTGTAAGACAACAACGTAACTACAAAGCATAACAGCTGACCCTCTAAATCCTGCCTGCGGCAGGCAGGGCTCCCAGATGGAGAGGCTTTTTTTGAGGGAACAATAAATGAAATTAATTAAAAACTAACTTCTAATTTTCCCCTTCGGGGGAATTAAAGGGGGCTTATATGGAAAAAGTATTAAATCTCACGCTTAAAATTTGGCGTCAAAATGGTCCGAAAGTGAAAGGTGCTTTCGAAACCTATAAATTAGACGGGATATCACCCGATTGTTCATTCCTCGAAATGATGGATATTCTGAACGAAAAACTGATAAGTGAACACAAAGAGCCGGTGGCCTTCGATCATGATTGTCGTGAAGGTATTTGCGGTATGTGCAGCCTGTACATCAACGGACATCCACACGGACCCGACGGCGAAATTACAACCTGTCAGCTGCACATGCGTAATTTCAAAGATGGCCAGACCATAACGATTGAGCCCTGGCGTTCGGCAGCATTTCCTGTCATCAAGGATTTGATGGTGGATCGCGGTGCGTTCGATAAAATCATTCAGGCCGGCGGTTATGTTTCGGTCAATACGGGTGGAGTACCTGATGGAAATGCAATTCCGATTCCGAAACCTGCTGCCGACGAGGCTATGGATGCTGCTTCCTGTATCGGTTGCGGAGCTTGTGTGGCTGCATGTAAGAATGGGTCGGCCATGCTTTTCCTCTCAGCCAAAGTAAGCCAGCTGGCATTATTGCCTCAGGGCAGGGTAGAAGCTGCTCACCGTGCCAAAGCCATGCTTGCAAAAATGGATGAACTTGGATTTGGTAACTGTACCAATACCGGTGCCTGTGAAGCCGAATGTCCGAAGAATGTATCTATTTCGCACATTGCACGCCTGAACCGCGAGTTTATCAGCGCGAAGTTTAAAGATTAAATTTGGTTAATAGTTAATGGTTGATTCGTTGATTTGCTAATTGTTTAGTCAGTTAATTGACCGGATTTCATAAAAAAAAAGTCCGTTGCAGGTATAGTGCAACGGACTTTTTTCGGTATTTGGATTATGATTATTTTTTTCGTGGCTTGGTTTTCAATGATTTTTGAATGGCAGGCACTACCATCGCTTCCATCACATCGTATCCGGCTGATGTACAATGCACTCCATCGTAAGTGTATGCAGTTTTCATGGCATTTTTTTCGTCGGACATAGCGCTGAAAAAATCCAGGTAAGTCAATTTTGCGGCTTTAGCATATTCTTCAATCAATTTGTTTAGTTGGGGAATTTTGATGTTGGGCTCCAGTCCTTTTCTCCAGGGATAATCGTAGGCCGGAAGTACCGAACACAGCACTACCCGAATATTATTGGCAGTTGAGAGTTCAACCATGGATTTCAGATTGTCCAGAATCATTTCCGGTGTGGAAGGTCCCGTATTTCCGGCAATATCGTTTGTGCCGGCCAGAATTACGACTACTTTCGGCTGAAGGTCAATCACATCCTGACGAAACCGTACCAACATTTGTGGGGTTGTTTGTCCGCTGATACCCCGGCAAACGTACGGATTCTTGCTGAAAAAATCCGGATGAGTATTTTTCCATCCTTCAGTAATGGAATTTCCCATAAATACCACCCTGTTTTTGACTCCGGGTTTTATTAAAAGCGTATCATTCTCTTTCTGATAGCGTTTCAGATTCGGCCAGTCCTGCCCGTTTGCACTGAAATAACCAACTAAAAACACAATTAGAAAAAATGATTTTAATACTCGAATTTTCATAATCTTATTAATCTGTTTATTTTAATTCTGTTGAAGCAAATAATTCATTATCAAAATAGACTAAAGGTAAAAGCAAGTAATGTAGCAATCCATAAAACTCCCCTTTAGATGTTAGAGGCATCATTATAACCGCATCAAATCCATCGCTTTATCCAGTCCATCCGGATTTTTACCTCCTGCAGTTGCAAAGTGCGGTTGTCCGCCGCCGCCGCCGTGAATGAATTTGGCAGCTTCGCGGGTAATATTCACTGCATTGTGTCCTTGTGCCACCAAATCGTCAGAAAGCAGAACCGTTAATGATGGTTTCCCGTCAAAAATACTACCGATAGCCACAAATAGTTGATTACCAACTACATTCTTAATTTGGAATGCCAGCGTTTTGACGGCATCCGTTGGCAGTTCGGTGCGGAAACGGATTGTTTTCACACCGTTTTCTTCCTTTGCTTCAGCTATGAGTTTGTCACGAAGCGCAAAAATACGCTCGTGCATTATGTTCTCCATCTGTTTTTTCAGGTCGCTGTTTTCTTCTATTGTTTTGTGAATAGCTTTAGTCAGATCGGGCGTATTATTGAATAGCTCTTTGGCCGAGAATAATGTGTCTTGTACGTTGTTTATCAGGTCTTCCACTGCTTTGCCTGTGATAGCCTCAATTCGGCGTATTCCGGCTGCTATTGAACTCTCGGCTACTATTTTCACCATTCCTATTTCACCGGTAGCATGTACATGCGTGCCTCCGCAAAGTTCTACTGAGTTGCCAAACTGAATGACCCGAACCGTTTCGCCGTATTTTTCTCCGAAAAGAGCCATAGCGCCCATAGCCTGAGCTTCAGCAATCGGAGTTTCGCGCATTTCATGAAGCGGATAGTTGGCCAGTATTCTCCTATTGGCAATTTTTTCCACTTCACGGATTTCTTCACGGGTCATTTTCTGGAAATGCGAAAAATCGAAACGAAGACTATCCGGGCTTACATAAGAACCTTTTTGCTCCACATGATTTCCCAATACTTCGCGCAATGCTTCGTGGAGCAAGTGAGTAGCGGAGTGATTTCTGGCAGTTGCCAGGCGGTTTTCTATATTGATTTGTACTTTGAAAGTTGCTGTGACATCCTTCGGGAGTGTGTTTGAGAGATGAACCGAAAGATTATTTTCTTTTTTGGTGTCGAAAATTTCTATTTTTTCATCTTCGGTAGTCAGAATACCCGAGTCGCCCACTTGTCCTCCCATTTCGGCGTAGAATGGAGTTTGAGTAAGCACCAGCTGGTAGTACGATTTGTTTTTCTGACTCACTTTGCGGTATCGGATTATTTCAGCTTCGCATTCTGTCATATCGTATCCCACAAATACGCTGTCGCCCTCGCGTATCGACACCCAGTCGCCGGTTTCAACGACAGCGGCATTGCGCGCCCGTTCTTTCTGTTTTTGCATTTCCAGGTTAAAGGTATCGATATTTACGGTCATAGAGTGCTCTCGAAGAATGAGTTCCGTTAAATCAAGCGGAAATCCGAATGTATCGTAAAGTGTAAAGGCATCAACGCCCGAAATCTCTGTTTTACCGGCTTTATCTGCATCAAGTATCAGCTTGTCCAGCAGCCTGATTCCTGTTTCCAGCGTACGCAAAAAAGATTCTTCTTCCTCTTTTATCACCTTTTCAATCAGCGTTTTCTGAGTAATTAATTCCGGGTAGGCGCTTCCCATCACTTCGCCAAGTACCTGAATAAGCCGGTACATAAATGCATGACGCTGCCCGAGGAACGTATAGCCGTATCGCACTGCGCGCCGCAGAATCCGGCGGATTACATACCCGGCTTTGGCATTGGATGGTAGTTGTCCGTCGGTAATGGAAAAAGAGATAGTTCGGATGTGATCGGCTATCACGCGCATGGCCACATCGGTTTTTTCGTTTTCTTCGTAGGTATGATTCGTAATTTTTCCTATTTCTCTGATTATTGGCTGAAAAATATCGGTATCGTAGTTGGAGAGTTTTCCCTGAAGAGCCATACAAAGCCTTTCAAATCCCATTCCCGTGTCAATCACTTTAGCAGGCAGAGGTTCCAGCGAACCGTCGGCTTTGCGGTTGTACTGCATGAATACATTATTCCAGATTTCTATCACCTGAGGATGGCTTGCATTTACATACGTGAGTCCATCCACTTTAGCGCGTTCGGCTTCCGGCCGGATATCGATATGAATTTCCGAACAGGGTCCGCAGGGTCCTGTATCACCCATTTCCCAGAAATTATCTTTTTTATTTCCGTTGATTATTCGATTCTGAGGCAGAAATTGTCTCCATATTTGAGCCGCTTCATCGTCGCGTTCGAGTCCTTCGGCCGCCGAACCTTCAAAAACAGTCACATACAAGCGGTCTTTGTCCAGTTTGAGTACTTCAGTGAGGTATTCCCAGGCCCAGGTAATGGCTTCTTTTTTGAAATAATCGCCAAATGACCAGTTACCCAGCATCTCGAACATGGTGTGGTGGTACGTGTCGTGCCCCACTTCTTCCAGGTCGTTGTGCTTGCCGCTTACCCGCAGGCATTTCTGCGAGTCGGCTACGCGGGGATATTTAACGGGATCATTGCCCAGAATGATATTCTTGAATTGGTTCATTCCCGCATTGGTAAACATCAGTGTAGGGTCATCCTTGATTACCATGGGAGCGGAGGGCACAATTTTGTGGTCTTTAGAAGCAAAAAAGTCTAAAAATGATTGTCTGATCTCTTGTGAAGTCATCGTTAAGTTAATTAGTTAAACAGGGTAGTAAGTGAACAGATATTCAGTTATATTTGCCACACCTTAATATTTTTTCAATTTAATCTGCAAAAGTACTTCAAAATTATTACTTTTGCATCAACATTTAGGTAAAAATCAGCATTTGAAGATGAATTTAGCCTCTTTGAATTGTTCTTAAGTTCTATTCATTTACCCTGAATACGTGTATGGCAAAGAAAAAGTTTTATTTTAACCCGGAAACAGTTGATTACGAAGAGATTCAGATTACTTTTTCTCTCCGTTTGAGACAAATTCTGTTGCATACGCTTTCGGGTATTCTACTGGGAGTGGCCTTTTTTTTCCTTTTTGTTTCAATCATCAAATCGCCCAAAGAAAAGCAACTGACCATGGAAAAAAACAAAATGGAAGGTCAGTACAAGGCATTACAGGGACAAATGAAAGAATTTCAGGGAATCCTGACCGATTTACAGGAGCGGGATGACAATTTGTATCGGGTTATATTTCAGGCAGATCCGATACCATATCAGTCCAGGTACGCCGCTTCGCACAATATGGAGTATTACGATGAACTGATGAAAATGACCAACTCTCAGATTGTGGTCAAAACGACAGAAAAGTTGAATGAATTGAAGAAGCAACTCTACGTCCAGTCACGGTCGTATGATGAGATAGTTCAACTGGCTCAGAATCATGAAAATATGCTCCAATGCATTCCCGCCATTCAGCCGGTGGCCAATAAAGACCTCAAGCGGGTAGCTTCAGGCTGGGGTTATCGTTTCGATCCCATATATCACACCAGGCGATTTCACGAAGGTATGGACTTTACGGCCCCTACGGGTACCGATATTTTCGCTACCGGAAACGGAACAATTTCCGAAGCCGGATGGCAGCAGGGTTACGGAAACAGCGTAAAGATAGATCATGGATTCGGCTATGAAACTTTTTATGCTCACATGTCTGAAATTAATGTGTCTGTTGGTCAGCCGGTTACAAGAGGCGAGATAATCGGTCTTGTAGGCAATACCGGCAAATCTACCGGTCCTCATCTTCATTACGAAGTGCATTATAAAGGGCAAGTGATGAATCCTCAGAATTATTACTTTCTGGATCTTACGCCCGAGGAATACGATCGGATGGTGCAGCTGAGTCAGAATGCAGGTCAGACTTTTGATTAGTTTTTTCCCTAAAAATGAATAATAATATGAATGCTCCGATGCTTTCTTTAACATCTCCGTGGGGCAAGGGGCCGGCTCCGATTGGTATTTTCGATTCCGGATATGGCGGTCTTACTATTCTGAATGAAATCAGAAGAGAGCTGCCGGAGTATGATTTTTTATATTTGGGAGATAATGCACGCACACCCTACGGAACCCGCTCATTCGATGTGGTTTACAAGTTTACCCTTCAGTGTGTGGAATATTTGTTCTCTCAGGGATGCCATTTGATTATTCTGGCCTGCAATACGGCCTCAGCCAAGGCCTTACGCACCATTCAGCAAAATGTACTGCCAAACACAGATCCTTTAAGGCGTGTTTTGGGCGTAATTCGACCTACTGTAGAGGCGGTTGGGAAAATGACAGTGACAAATCATATAGGGCTGTTTGCCACGAGCGGCACTGTCCTGTCCAACTCTTATCCGCTCGAAATTCGCAAAATTTATCCTGACGTGCGGGTAGTTTCGGAAGCCTGTCCGATGTGGGTTCCGCTTATCGAAAATAATGAATATCTTAGCCCGGGAGCCGATTATTTTGTCAGAAAACACGCTCACAATCTGATGAAAGCGGATAACGCCATTGATACCATTATTTTGGGTTGCACGCATTATCCCTTGCTGAAAGGAAAAATAGAAAAAGAACTTCCCGATCATGTAAGCGTAATTTCGCAGGGCGAAATTGTAGCCCGAAGTCTGGCCGATTATCTGCTTCGACATCCCGAGATGGATCAAAAATGTTCGAAAAACAGTTCCTGCCGTTACCTTACTACCGAAAATCCGGGAAAATTTTCATCATCTGCTTCCATTTTTTTGTCGGACGAAATCCGCGCCCAACACGTGGAAGTCGAAGTGTGATTTTTATACATTTGGAAATAATACCGGAAATGACAGTAGTCCTGATTTCTCTTATTGTACTTTTTTTGTATGCAGTATTGATAATCAGTTTTATCAAGGGTTGGTCCGCTATTCCCGATTATGAGGCTGAAAATGAGGATAATCGGATTCATGTCACCATACTCACTGCTTGTAAAAACGAATCAGCGCATCTTCCGGCTCTTTTACAGGCAATAAACCACCAAACTTACCGCAATTTTCAGTGCATCGTGATCGACGATCACTCAACTGATGGCACTTGGGAATATCTCAATGAAGCTGTTACTGTATTCCCTCAGCTTAAACAGCTGAAAAACAAAGGAATTGGGAAAAAGGAAGCGATTAAAACAGGTATAGAGCAAACGAATTCCCGATTGATTATTACGCTTGATGCCGATTGCATCCCGTCACCGGATTGGCTGTCGACAATCGTTACGTTTTTCCATAAAGAATTTACCGATTTGGTCATTTGTCCTGTTAGAATGACTTCTGATGGAAGTTTTTTGCAGGATTTTCAGCAGTTCGAATTTGCTGCCCTGATAGCAAGCGGAGCAGGAGCTGCCGGTGTCGGAATGCCTATTTTATGCAACGGTGCCAATCTGGCTTTTCGCAGGCAAGCCTGGCTCAATAATGCTGATAATCTGCACTTTGAAGAACCGGGCGGCGATGACATTTTTCTGCTTCAGAGCATTAAAAAAAGTGGAGGACCTGTCCGGTTTCTTAAATCGAAAGCTGCAATGGTGGAAACAGCTCCCAAAAAGACACTCTGGGAATTTATCCGCCAACGCCGCAGGTGGGCGGGTAAAAAAGCTGCTTATGCCGACTGGCAGCTGGCTGCAACGGCTCTTATTGTTTTTCTGGCTAGTTTTACCATACTTTTCAATTTTATGCTGGCAATTTCAGATCCAGCCCGGCTTGCTCTGACAAGCTGCTTGTTTTTAATGAAATGGATGATAGACCTTTCTTTTTTTATGAGGATAAAAGATTTCTTTGATTTGAAAAAAGTGGACGGAAACAGCCTGGTGTTTTCTTTGTTTTATCCTTTATACATTGTGTTTACCGCAATTTTTTCGCTCACCGGAAAAAGAAGAAGCATATGGTAGTCGGTTAATTTCTCACTATCAGAAAGTTGTTGATGTAGTCGGTTTGATAGCGTTTGAGCGGATGCTTGGATGGGCCTTTTGAAACCCGTCCCCAGCCGTCGGTGAGGTAAAATTCTGAGCCGCATTCAGGGCAAACAGCATATCCTTCCTGATATTTATCGGGATAAGGTAGAAACATCCCCGTGTAAACCCGTACTTGGGGGTCAGCTTCGTATGGGCAGGACAAATCGTAGGAATAATAACGGTTGCTCAAATTTTCGTCGTAGCCAACTACCACCAGCACACCTCCGTAACCTACCATAAAAGGTGGATAAGCGCGTGGACGTACAAAAATCATCGAATCGTTCAGTACACTCCCGAAGGTTGGGTTATAGGTGAGCATATTCAGACTTATCTCTACCGGAGTATCTGGGATAGGCGATTTATATTTGTTTTCGCAGCTGAGGAAAACTGCAAAAACAAGCAGAAATATGTATGTAGCCGGTTTCAAAAGTCAGATTTTACAATAAAAACGAATGCATTCCGCTTTTATTTTACAACTCCTGTTGAATTAAGAATACCGTATATGCCAGAAAAATGCCAAGCAGCAGCGCACCTTCCCACCTGTCAATTTTATATCTTTTTCCAACAAACATATACAAAATCAAAATGATGGTACCACCCATCAGCAGCAGCATTTCGCGGTTGAAAGAAGTTACATAAGTGACCGGATGAATGAGTCCGCTCACCGAAAGTATGAATAGAATATTGAAAATATTCGAACCCACAACATTGCCAATGGCAATATCGCTGTTCTTTTTTGATGCTGCTACCACCGAAGTGACCAATTCAGGCAGCGAAGTGCCGGCTGCTACAATGGTTAAAGCAATGATTTTTTCGGATATTCCAAAGTCCAGTGCTATATTTTCGGCTCCGGAAACCACCATTCTGCCTCCCGCAACAAGCAAACTCAATCCAATGACGATGAGAGCCCAGATTTTACCCGTAGTCATGGGTTTGGTCTGAATAGCTTCAATATTTTCTTCGTTGGCAGATTGTGTGAACGTATAGTATATGAACG
>JAGPGR010000241.1 GCA_018055865.1 Paludibacteraceae bacterium
ATTTCAGGTCTGACATCGTAAATCAGATTGTCAGGTTGCTGTTCTTTATTGTATTTGTAAAACGACCATCCTTCATTAATAGAAATTATTTCACGGACAGATATACCCTTATCTTCCTTCACGGCACAGGAAGAAATAAGGGAAACACCAGTTATAACAAACAATATTTTAGTATAAAATTTTGACACAATCGTGAGTACTTCTGTTTATTTCAGGAAAAAATAAAACACGAAACAATTAAAAGCTAATCAAAGAATAAGAGTATTTTTATGTTATTATTAAGTATTCAAAACTACTTCAAATTTTTGAAGTGGATTTTCAAATTTGTTGCAAAAAGTTGTCTGTTTGTTCCGTTATTTAGAGAATTTGATACAATTTCTATTTCAAAACGATGCATAACACAATTTTTCAAGCTTAAGCGTTGTTTTGAGGTTGATTCTATTGAATGGTTTTTAATAATTGCAACATTCATATTGAAAAAAATGAAACTATTTGCAGAAAACATTATCGTGAAACGATGACATTATTCAAAACTTATCCAGTCAACCTGAACCGGGTTATTCCCATGAAGTGACACGAAAATATCTTGCACTCCCTTTACTTTTTTCTGTAAATCAAATTCCAGCACTGACCATTTTCTACCGGGGGAAACTTCAATCTTAACAATCACGTTGTCAACGTTATTTTTACCTGTGCAGACGGTTAGAGTGCCTCCTCTCAATGAGTTGACACGAATTTTCACTTTTTTAAGTATTCCGGAGCCAAAATCAACACTATTGTACCTTATCCACGCACCTTCTTCTTTAAAAATAGTCTTCCACCCTTCGAATTTGTTTGCAGGATTAATAAATGTAATGACAACTGTGGAATCGGATGAAATGCATGAATAACGGTCGAGCTCGATTTTTTTCTTTGCATCTGTCAACCCCACACCACGAAGAGTAGGAGTAACTTTTTGAATGGTACCATCGGAATTAAAACGAACACTGTCTATACGTACAGACCGATTCTTATCAAAGTCGGGAGAAAAATCATTGTGGTGATAGAACAAATACCATTGATTTTGAAACTCTACGAAAGAATGGTGATTTGTCCAGCAGCCGGTCGGGGATTCATCCATAATTACACCTCCATCCCGAAAAGGCCCTATCGGATTGTCACTCATGCAGTAGTAAAGTAACTCTGTGGTATTATTCTTTACCCATGGATACGTGTAATAGTAAATCCCGTTTCGCTCAAAAAGGAAAGGACCTTCTTTTAAGCCTCTTCCGGCCGGCAATCCATGGACCTGTTGACGTTCGCCGTCAAGCTCAATCATATTTGGTTTTAATTTTGCAACCCACATTCCACCGCCACTCCAATAAAGATATGCCTGTCCATCTTTATCAATAAACACCGCGGGATCAATTCCAATTGCGCCGGCTATAGGCTTGTCCAAAGGGGTGTATGGACCTTCAGGTCTATCGGCAACGGCAACTCCAATCATAAATCCACGACCATATTCCGGTTTTGGTGCGGCCGGGAAATAAAAATAATACTTGCCATCCTTTTCGATAGCATCGGGCGCCCACATCGCATAGGAATCTTCTAATACCCAAGGCACTTTATTTTGGGTAACAATAACACCGTGATCGGTCCAATCAACAAGATTTTCGGATGAAAACACATGATAGTCTTCCATCGAGAACCATTTTCTTTCAGGTTCGATAGGACTAATAATATCGTGAGATGGGAAAACATATATCTTTCCGTTGAATACCCTGGCCGTTGGATCGGCTGTAAATTGATCACGAATGATGGGATTTTGAGAGAAAAGTCGAAGTGCCACCAATAATCCCAATATTGTAACTGTACTTTTTATCTTCATATATTTTAAGTAATGTTATTTTTGAAAATGAATGACATGTTTTTTACCAGGTTTAGTCGGAAACTCATAAAGGTACGATTGTTTTAACTCTACTTTATGCAATTTTTCAGCATCAAAAATCAGCGGACTTTTAATTTTTGCTATTTCATAAAACGGATTGGAATTTTCACCTTCGGCAGATTTCAGTCCGATTCTTCTTCCACCTGAGAGTTCATTTGGTACCCGAATCCGGCAATTACCACCGAGTTTTGATACTATTTCAAGTTTTTCAACTTTCCCGTCTTTCCATTCAAAACTGACTTCAAAACCACCCGGTGTTCTGAGTCCTTTTACTTTTCCATCCTTCCATTCATCAGGAAGTGCCGGGAGAAGATGTATGGCTCCATCGTGGCTTTGGAGGAGCATTTCGGCAATACCGGCCGTACATCCAAAATTTCCGTCAATCTGAAACGGCGGATGTGCATCCAGAAAATTGGGATAGGTACCGCCGTTATTCCCAGAGTTGACCGGATCAACCAGGGTAAGCTGGTCTTTAATAAGTTTCAGCGCATGATTTCCATCAAGGAGTCTTGCCCAGAAATTCACTTTCCAGCCCATAGACCAGCCTGTAGATACATCTCCTCGATGAATCAACGTGGTACGGGCCGCTTCAAAAAGTTCAGGATTGGAATAGGGTGAAATCTGATTGCCCGGATACAATCCGTAAAGATGTGATACGTGCCTGTGTTTGTCATTCGGATTGTCCAAGTCTTCCATCCACTCCTGCAACTGACCAAACCTGCCAATCTGCATGGGCGGCAAACGGTCGATAATTTTACGAAATTCGTCTCTTATTGTGTTGTTTTCGCCCAGCAATTCGGCTGCCCGAAGCGTTTTTGTGAATAAGTCAAACAAAAGCTGATTATCCATCGTAGCTCCGGCACAAAGCGACGGACGACCTGCAGGAGAATTTTCTGGAGAAATGGACGGGCTTACTACCAGCCATTTATGCACCGGTTCTTCCACCAGAAAGTCCTGATAAAATTCACAGGCAGATTTCATCACGGGATAAATTGATTTGAGAAATTCCACATCGCCGCTGTAAAGGTATTTCTCCCACAGGTGTTGAGTAAGCCAGGCACTTCCCATGGGCCACATGCCCCAGGCTGCGCCGTCCACGACACCCGAAATACGCCAGATATCAGTATTGTGATGCACCACCCAACCGCGGGCACCGTACATATCTTTTGCTGTTTTTTGACCGGTCACGGACAATTCTTTCACCATTTTCATCAACGGTTCGTGCATTTCTTCAAGGTTGCATTTCTCAGCCGGCCAGTAGTTCATTTCCGTGTTGATGTTGATGGTGTACTTGCTGTCCCATGCCGGATTAGTGCTGCCGTTCCAGATTCCCTGAAGGTTTGCGGTCTGTCCGCCGGGCTGTGAACTGGAAATCAGCAGATAACGACCAAACTGAAAGTACATGGAAACCAAAGCCGGATCGACCGACGAAGCAAAGTTTTTAATCCGCTCATCGGTGGGAAGAAGTTCTGCCGGAGAACCTCCAAGCGATAATTCTACCCGACTAAAATAATCACTATACGCCTTCACGTGTCGTTTCAGCAATTGCCGGAATGATTTCTTTTCGGCATTTGCCAGAAAAGCCGTGCATTTGGCAGTTTCATCCTCCGCAAGATTCTGGTAGTCGGTAAAATTTGTGGCAATAGAAACTAAAATGAGTACTTCATTTGCTTTTACAACTCTGATTTTATCGTTTTCACCGGTAATTATTCCTCCCCGGGAAAATATTTTTGCCTGAGTGAGCGATTTCACCTTTCCCTGAATTCCCTCATGATCACCGGACAGTCCGCTCATCTCCAGCGTATTTCCGTTTGTAACACGTACTCCTTTTTGTAAAGGACTATCCAGTGTGGCATCGAAAGTAAGATTTCCGGGTTTATCGGCTGTCAATCGTAAGACAATGACCTGGTCGGGTTTTGAAGCGAAAATCTCACGACGAAATTTTACTCCATTAACCTTGTATTCGGCAGTAAAGACAGCATTATCCAGGTTCAGCTC
>JAGPGR010000242.1 GCA_018055865.1 Paludibacteraceae bacterium
GTTCTTTATCAAAAAATCAGAGAGAGCGGCGTTAAAAATCGTCCTTGTTTGAGCCTGTACAAATGTTTCTGATTTTAGAAACAACTGAGGCGAGTTTGGACGATTTAGCCGATCGAACGCCAATTTTTCGAGTGAAGCGGGCGCAGTCTTGAATTTTTTGCTTACTTTTTGTTTTAAGACAAAAAGTAAGTCGGGGTGTAAGGGGCGGAAGCCCCTGTTCCTGAAAAAACGTATATCTATCTGACTACCAGATACTATTGATTCGTATTCTTCTGATTAATAGAATAATATGAACTTGCGAAAGTTGAATATATAAGCCATATAGAACAAAAAGACAAGTTTTTAACTATTTATCAATCAACTATTTAATTTAGATGCGAAAGTTAAATTATTTAATTAATAAGTAGATCTTCTGTCGGATAACGGTATTTGGTATTGTTTGTTTTTTTGATTATTGCCATCAAGAAAGTAATCATACCAACCCTGCCCAAAAACATGGTAATCAAAACAATTATCTTACTTGCATCGGTGAGCGAACCGGTAATTCCACGACTCAAGCCCACGGTTGCATAAGCTGAAACTACTTCAAAAACAATGCTTAATAAATTTTTGTCGGCATCGAACATGGCAACTCCGAGCGTTGAGGTAAAAATCACAACCACCGAAAGAAGAATAATGGCAAACGATTTGTTGATGGAGACACCGGATATCTCACGACCGAAAATCTCCAGGTTTTTTTTCCCTTTTGCAATGCTGACAACGTTCAAAAATGCTACCGCGATAGTACTGGTTTTGATACCGCCACCGGTCGAAGCCGGAGAAGCTCCAATCCACATCAACAGAATGAAAATCAGCGTTGTGGGCAATGTCATTGCACCTGTATCAATGGAATTGAAGCCGGCTGTACGCGTAGTTACCGAACCGAAAAATGAAACGATAAATTTTCCGAAAAAACTGTGATGCTCTGTAAGCGTATTGTTATACTCAAAGATAAGCACGAAAATGGTACCAGATATAAGCAGAATGGCTGTTGTGGATATTATTACCTTTGAATTAAGATTGAGAACCCAGGGTAAATAGGTTTTTTCTCTTTTTTTGAGCAAGCGCTTGAAGGTGTTGCCGATTTTATAAACAAAAAATTTCCAGCTGTTGAAAATAATAGGGAATCCGAGGCCACCGAAGATAATCAGCAGTGCGATTATCAGTTGAAAAAGATAGTTGAAACGGAATGTGGCTTCAAACAGACTGTTTTTCAGAGGCGAAAATCCGGCATTGCAAAACGCTGAAACGGCGTGGAAAACCGAAAAATAAATCCTGTGACCAAAGCCGTGTACTGCGCTGTCGGTGATGCTGAAAAAAAGCATAACAGCTCCGATAGCCTCGATGGCAAATGTAACTGTAATAATTTTTTTCAGCACACTGAAAACTTCATCCAGCTTATCCACATTGGTCATTTCGCCCATATACATCTGATTCTCATACGACGAACCGCTTCGGAAAAAATAGCTGAAGTAAGATGCAAAAGTCATGATACCTAAACCGCCCGTCTGAATGAGAAATAAAATAATAGTCTGCCCGATGAGAGTAAAAACGCCGCCCGTATCCACTACTGCAAGTCCGGTAACGCAAACGGCGCTTGTAGCCGTAAACAAGGCATCGACGTAGGAAATTTCGCCTCTGGTGGCATTAGGAAGCATAAGTAAAAGGCTTCCCATAAGAATAATGATGAAAAAACTCCCGACAAAAAGCTGTGCGGGATTCACAACTTTGTATTTGAACCGGAAATGGATGTTGTAGATTTCTCGAATAAATACGAGAAAGAGGGCAATGTATGTCCAGGTGTTGTGTAAGCTGTCAGTTCCATTTCTGGCGAGAGAAACGACGTTGAAAATAAGGACAAATGCCAGAAAAACAGATAAAAAAGTATCGGAGGCAACTATTTTTCTGTGCATTCGCAGCTTTTTCCAGTACAATCGTGCGGTGAGTGAAATAAGGCAAATCAGAATGCCCAGATTATACGTAAAAAGGAAAAATTCATCGAGGTCTTTTTCCAGCAGGAATCCAAGATCTATGATCGAAAGTAAAAAGGAAAATACAGCTATTGTAAATGAGGTTTTACTGACAACGATTATAAACCAGTTAATTCTCGATTCTTTTTCCATTTATTGATTGTGATAAAAATCGGGCAAAGGTATATAATTCTACGTTTCGTTGTTCTGTTATAATAAAAAAAATAATATTTTACAGCTCTCCCAGTCTCCAAATCATCTTGTATCTCAGTCATTTTATCACCTCAACTATCAGGTTCTCGAAACGTTTTTCACCCCTTTTACGTTTTTCACTTTTTTGATAATATCATCCAGTGATTTATTGTCGTTTACCATCACGGTGAGATTACCCTCAAACAATCCGGCATTGGTATCGATGGAAATGGATCGCAGCATCACATTTTTCTCTTTGGAAATAATGGAAGTAATGTTGGTCACTATACCGATATCGTCGTGACCTACCACCCGGAGTGTGATGGGATATTGGGAGCCTTCCGACTTGCCCGACCATCGCGCTTTGATAATCCGGTAGCCGAATCGCGAAATCATCTGCGGAGCATTGGGGCAGTTAGTCCGATGCACTTTGATGCCGCCCATAACCGACACAAAACCGAAAATATCATCGCCATAGATTGGATTGCAGCATTTTGCCAGTTTATAATCTACGTTTCTAAGGTTGTCGTCAATGACCAGCACATCCTCTTTCGAAGCTGTTTCGGGGATAGCTGACACTTCTTTCGAAAAATTTTCGGCCGTGCGCACTTCAGTTCCGGTGGTATTGTCGCGTGTTTCCAGCTCCAGATACAAATCGCGCACCTCGTGAATGTCAATTTTTTCCTGTGCAATCGCCTGATACATGTCACTCACAGTCTTATAGCCCATTTTTTTCGAAATACGTGAGAAACGTCCGTCTTCCAGCTCTATTTTCCAGTTTTTGAAACGGCGGATTAATGTTTCACGACCAATTTCGGCATCTTTGAATTCAATTTCTTTGAGCGATTGACGAATTTTATTCTTTGCTTTTGAGGTAGTTACAATGTTGAGCCATGCCGGATTGGGCTTCTGAGTGGGCGAAGTAAGCACTTCCACCTGATCGCCGTTGTTCAGTATGTATTTTATCTGCACGTGTTTTCCGTTCACTTTGCCGCCAACGCACTGAGTGCCCAGGTTGGAGTGGATTGAAAACGCAAAATCCAACAAGGTAGCTCCTTTGGGCAGCTTGTGCAGGTCGCCATTCGGAGTGAAAACAAAGACTTCTTTGTCGTACAGATTCAACTTGAATTCATCCATAAAATCCACGGCATTCAAATCCGGATTTTCCAGTATTTCGCGTATGTTTTTGAGCCATTCGTCCATTCCGGTTTCGCTCCTGATGCCTTTGTATTTCCAGTGTGCAGCAAGACCCATTTCGGCTACTTCGTTCATCCTTATGGTCCTAATCTGAACTTCCACCCATTTGTTCTGAGGCCCCAGCACCGTTGTGTGGAGGCTTTCGTAGCCGTTTGATTTGGGTATGGAAAGCCAGTCGCGCAGACGTTTCGGATTGGGTTGATACAGGTCTGCCACAATGGAATATGCTTGCCAGCAAACAGCTTTTTCCTTGTCAACAGGAGCATCAAAAATGATACGGATTGCAAATAAATCATAGATATTCTCAAACGTGGTGTTTTGTTTCCTCATTTTTGAATATATGGAGTGAATGGATTTGGTACGTCCCTTTATTTCGAATGGAAATCCGATTCCCTCCATCTCTTTTTTCAGCGGTTCGATAAATGCTTCGATGAAAGCCTCACGCGAACGTTTTGTCTCGTTGAGTTTACGGGCTATTCCTTTGTAAATCTCGCGGTTTGAGTACTTCAG
>JAGPGR010000243.1 GCA_018055865.1 Paludibacteraceae bacterium
ACAGCGCATTCTCGAAGCCGAAAAGCTTGGATTTACTAAAATGATTATCCCCGATTTCAATGTAAAAGCCCTGAATATTGGCAAAATAAATATGGAGATAGTCATGGTAAAAAAAGTGGAAGAGGCTTTCAGAGTGTTGTTTAAGAAGTAAAAATGTAAGAGCGAAATATTGAAGAAGAAAAAACCATAAATATGAACCTACGCACCGTAAATGTCACCCGCTATATCACTCCTTTGCGCGAAGGAGGTTCGTTACCCGCATTGGCCGAAGCAGATGACGGTTTTAAATATGTTGTCAAGTTTCGGGGTTCTGGCCATGGAGCTAAAGCACTGATTTCGGAACTGATTGGTGGTGTTGTAGCCAAAATACTGAAACTTCGGATTCCGGAACTTGTTTTTGTTCAGCTCGACGAAGCTTTCGGACGAAGTGAAGGAGATGAGGAAATTCAGGACTTGCTCAAAGGGAGTCAGGGACTTAATCTTGGCTTGCACTTTCTATCGGGTGCGCTCACCTACGATCCCGTGACCACAAAAGTGGATGGACGAACGGCTTCGCTCATCGTGTGGATGGACGCTTATCTGACCAACGTGGACCGCACAGTGCGTAACACCAATATGCTGATGTGGCACAAAGACTTATGGCTGATCGACCATGGCGCAACCTTGTACTTTCATCATTCGTGGATACATCCCGAAAAACATGCTTTGTCTCCTTTTGCACTTATAAAAGATCATGTACTTCTCCCTTTTGCCGATCAGCTCGAGGCCGCAGATATTGAATGCAAAGCCCTGCTTACCGACGAAGTCATTCGTGAAATCGTGAATCTTATTCCTGACGCATGGGCAAGCACATTAGAAGTTGGTGAAACTACCGAATCGGTTCGCGAAGTGTACTACCAATTTCTTAGTTCACGACTTAAAAATTCAGAAATCTTTTTAAACGAAGCTCAAAATGCAAGGAAAACACTTTTATGATTATGCAGTCATTCGTGTTTTGCCGCAGGTGGAGCGCGAGGAATTTATAAATATCGGTGTAATTTTGTTCTCGAAAAAAGCAAAATACATTCGCATGCTGTACAAACTGGACGAGCGACGTTTGTCATTATTTTCGTCAGAAATAGACATTGATTTACTGAAGGAAACATTGATATCGTTCGAAAAAATATGCAATGGCGACAAAACTGCAGGACTGATTGCTCAATTCGATATTCCCGAGCGTTTCCGATGGCTCACAGCCGTGCGCAGCGCTTGCATTCAGACTTCGCGGCCTCACTCCGGATTCACACATCATCTGGATGAAACACTTGAAAAATTGTTTACGGAACTTGTATTGTGATTTATTTCGGCTGAGATATCATTTTTTAAACGAAAAATGGTCACAACTCTTTGCATATTAAAATAAAAACCGTAAATTTGCACCCTCATTTCGGATAAGGTCTACAAGAAGCGCTGCTGTGAAGCATCTCACCTTCCCGATGTAATCAATAATTGTATTAATAAATGTACGCAATTGTAGAAATTTTAGGACAGCAGTTCAAGGTGGAAGCCGGAAGAAAACTGTATGTTCATCGTATGAATGAGGCTGAAAGAGGCGCTCAGGTTGAATTTGACAAAGTATTATTGATCGACAATGATGGCGCAGTTACCGTAGGTGCTCCCACTGTTGCAGGTGCAAAAGTAGTTTGTGAAGTTATCTCGCACGTACGTGGCGAAAAAGTAATTATTTTCCACAAAAAACGCCGTAAAGGTTACCGCAAACGTAACGGTCACCGTCAAAACTTCACTGAGTTAGCAATCAAAGAAATCGTAGCTTAATTAACCGAAAAAAATTAGAAGAAAATGGCACATAAGAAAGGAGTTGGTAGCTCAAAGAACGGTCGTGAATCGGAAAGTAAGCGACTTGGTGTTAAGATTTATGGTGGTCAATTTGCAAAAGCAGGTAACATCATCGTTCGTCAACGCGGCACAGTTCACCATGTAGGTGAAAACATAGGTATTGGTAAAGACCATACTTTATTCGCATTGGTTAGCGGAATAGTAGAATTCAGAAAGAAAAAAGATAACAGATCTTACGTTTCTATCAAACCGATCGAAGCTAACTAAGTTTAGTAAGATTTAAACGCACAAAAATCTCCTGTCGTTTTACCGTAGTGTAAAATTGCGGGAGATTTTTTTATTAGAACAAAGATAAAAGAACAAAGACATTTGTAGGTTTATTAGAAATAGTAGATTGTAAATGAACAAATAGTAAATAAACATTATGTTGACACTCAAATATATCACCGAGAATACCCAGGACGTAATCACCCGGTTGGCAAAGAAAAATTTCGATGGAGCAGCTATCATTGCTCAGGTTGTTGAACTTGATGGCTTGCGCAAAGCCACTCAAACGCAGCTCGACAATCAGTCGGCCGAGATGAACAATCTGTCGAAAGAAATCGGTTTGCTCTTCAAACAAGGCAAACAAGCCGAAGCTGCCGCAGCCAAAGAAAAAACTACTGAGCTGAAAGATAGTATCAAAATCCTTGACGACAAATTATCGGAAATTGAGCAGTCACTCAACAACCTATTAGTACAAATCCCTAATCTGCCGCACGAAAGTGTTCCTGCCGGAAAACATGCCGAGGACAATCTGATTGAACGAACAGGCGGAGCGTTGCCAAATCTTCCTGAAGACGCTATTCCACATTGGGATTTAGCAAAAAAATACGATCTGATTGACTTTGAATTAGGCGTAAAAATTTCGGGCGCAGGTTTCCCTGTTTACAAAGGAAAAGGTGCTCGTCTGCAACGTGCTTTGATCAATTTCTTTTTAGATAATGCCCGCGAAGCCGGCTATCTCGAAGTGCAACCTCCTTATGTTGTAAATGCAGCTTCCGGTTACGGAACAGGACAGTTACCCGACAAAGAAGGACAAATGTACCACTGTACTGTTGACGATTTATATCTGATCCCTACAGCCGAAGTACCTGTCACCAACATTTACCGTGATGTTATTTTGGAAGAAAAAGAATTGCCCATCAAAAACACAGCTTATTCTGCTTGCTTCCGCCGCGAAGCAGGTTCATACGGTAAAGATGTGCGCGGATTGAATCGTTTGCATCAGTTCGACAAAGTGGAAATCGTGCAAATTCAACATCCTGAAAAATCGTACGAAACGCTTACCGAAATGGTTAACTACGTTCAAACACTTGTTGATAAACTAGAACTCCCCTGGCGAATTCTCCGTTTGTGCGGTGGCGACATGAGCTTCACATCGGCTCTGACCTTCGACTTTGAAGTGTACTCCGCTGCTCAGGAACGCTGGCTCGAAGTAAGTTCGGTTTCGAACTTCGAAAGCTATCAGGCTAACCGCTTAAAGTGTCGATTCAAAGGTGCCGATAAAAAAACACAATTAGCTCATACCCTGAATGGTAGCGCCATGGCACTTCCACGCATTGTAGCGGCATTGCTCGAAAACAACCAAACACCTGAAGGCATTCGCATCCCCAAAGCACTGATTCCTTACACTGGTTTTGAGATTATCGATTAATAGCAAACCGTTAAGCTAACAACATCATTTATCGGCCAACATTCAACTATAATCGTTGATTTGTTGGCCGATTTTTTATTTTATAATTATATTTGCAGAAAATACATATATGAAAATTACCCTCATACAAGATACTATCCATTGGGCGAATAAGACCGCTAATCTGCAAAAAACAGAAAAACAACTGGCCGAACTTGCCGGAAAAACAAATCTGGTCGTTCTCCCCGAAATGTTCACTACAGGCTTTTGCACCGACCAATTGGAATTGGCTGAAACCATGGAAGGTGAAACAGTTCTCACCCTGCAAAAGTGGGCACAAACCTATAATCTGGCCATTACCGGAAGTTTTATCGCTAACGAAAATGATAAAGT
>JAGPGR010000023.1 GCA_018055865.1 Paludibacteraceae bacterium
AGTTTATTGTCTTTCATGAGGCCTGCATCACCAGTGCGGAACCATCCGTCGTCTGTGAATGCTTTTTTGTTGGCTTCGGTATTTTTGTAGTAACCCGGAGTGATTGTTTTGCCTTTCAGCAGAATTTCGTTTTCTTTACCTATTTTTACCTGGACATCGGGCATGATGGAGCCTACAGTGCCTATTTCGTACTGATCCTCGAAACAAGTCACCGTGGCAGTCGATTCCGTAAGTCCGTAACCGTACACGACAGGCACTCCGATGCTTCGGAAGAACAGGGTAATTTCGTCGGACAGGCGGGCGCCTGCTACCGGCAGAGTTTTGGCGTTGTCAAGTCCCAGGGTTATTTTCAGTTTGGAGAAAACGAGTTTTTCGGCCAGTTTGTAATTCAGTTTTAACAACGCATCGGGAGTTTTTCCTTTTCTCAGGCAATCGATGTTGTGTTTTTTGCCTACGGCAGTAGCCCAGGTCACTATGGCCAGTTTGACGGGTGAGTATCCGCTCAGCACCTCTTTCACTCCGACGTACACTTTTTCCCAGAAGCGTGGTACGGCGCACATAAGCGTAGGGCGCACTTCTTTGAGGGTGGTCTGAATTTCGGTCGGATTGTGATTGATGTAAACTGTAGTTCCGACGTACAGCAGGAAGTAGCACCACATACGCTCAAATACGTGCGTAAGCGGCAGAAATGCCAACGAAACATCGTTATCTTTCACGTGAGCCAGGCGGATGAGGTGTATACGCACCGCTTCGTTGAACATGATGTGGGTCATGATCACCCCTTTCGGATTGCCCGTAGTGCCCGACGTGTAGAGCAAACACGCCATGTCTTCTTCTTTACTTTCGGCTCTTCTTTTTTCCACTTCGTCGTTCTTTTGCGATTTTATGCCAATAGCCATCAGCTCGTCGAAATACATGGAGTGGGTGGTATCGGCCAGTTTTACATCTTTTTCCAGCACTATGAGTTTTTTCAGATGAGATGAATTCTTCATTGCTTCTACAGCTACGTCGTATTGTTTCTGACCATCTACAAAGAGAATCTCAGCACCCGCATCGCGGGTAATGAAATCTACCTGCACCTGTGTGGAAGTAGGGTAGATGGGTACCACTACGCTCCGAAGACTGAAAGTGGCGAAGTCTATTATCAGATTTTCTGCTTTATTCTGCGAAAACTGAGCGATGCGGTCCTGGGGTTTTACGCCCAGTTCGAGCAGGGCTTTTGCCAGGGTATTTACCATCTCGTTCATCTTGTTCCAGCTGATTGCAGTCCACGGATCGGTCTGCTTGTTGCGGTCGTAAATGATAGGTCTGTCACCGTATTTATCAGCCTGAAGTTGAACGAGTCTCTGAAAGGGTTTAGTTGTTTGCATAGTTGATCGTGTTTTGTATGATTATGAAACAGACGGGAGTTAAATAAAGTTTAAAAGAAAAGAGTGAATTGGCTGCTGAATTCAGGCCTTTGTCCCCTTTCTTAGTAATTATTCATTCAGGGCGGTCAAGACTTGATGCCGAATGCTGCCAAAAAATGTTCGTCGGTACTGATCATTTCCAGTGCCCGAGATGAAGCCTGCTGATGCGATTCTTTTTTGTTGGCTCCGCTGCCGATACAGATAGGTTTGTTGTTGATAAACACCTGCGAGGTAAATGTGTGGCGGTTGTGATTATCCACCTTTTCATCCACCAGTTCGAAATCAAGTGTCAGATAGCGCTGCTGACACCATTCCAGCAATTCTGATTTGTAATTCTCGTTATCTTCGGCTATCGATTGCATCAGTTCAGGCGAAATCAGCATTCTTTTTTTTACAAACTGAGCACATTTTTCGTAACCGGCATCCAGATAAATAGCTCCAATGAAAGCTTCCAGTGTGTTGCCGTAAATATTGGCGTTATCTTTCAGGTTCAGTTGTTTATCGGTCACTACTAATTTATCCAGTCCTGTTTGCCGGCAGATTTTATTCAGCGAATCGCGTTTTACGATGTTCGAACGGGCATTTGTAAGAAATCCTTCTTTTTCATTCCCGTAGCGGTGATAGAGAATATCCGAAATGATAGAGTTCAATACCGCATCACCCAGAAATTCGAGTCGTTCGTTGTTTACCAGTTCGCCATTCTTATTCCTGAACGGAAACGAACGATGACTCACGGCCATTTCATATAGTTCGATGTTATGCGGATAAAACCCCAGAATGCGCTTTAAAGACAAAAAAGGCTCCTGCCGTTTTTTCGACAAGAGCCTGAATGTATGTAGAGGATTGAATTTCATTTATAAACAATAGGCTTTCAAACGTTTGAGATTGACTCCTGATATGACTTCAACCATTTGATAAAACTAATAAAAGTCTTACCTGGGGGATCTGTCTGCCTTTGGCCTGTTTAGTGGGCTATCCTCTTGAACACCACACAGGCATTGTGTCCGCCAAATCCAAACGTATTGGAAAGGACCACATCTACGTTGCGTTCCTGTGCCCGGTTGAAGGTGAAATTCAGGTTGTAGTCTATTTCCGGGTCTTCATCACCTTCGTGGAAGTTGATGGTGGGCGGCACTACGTTGTTGAGAATTGAATTGATGGCAATAATACCTTCCACAGCTCCGGCAGCGCCCAACAGGTGACCTGTCATAGATTTTGTAGCACTTATATTTAGCTTATACGCATTCTCACCGAACACTTCTTTGATGGCTTTCGCTTCGCCGATGTCGCCAACGGGTGTGGAGGTTCCGTGTACATTGATATAATCCACCTCTTCCGGGTCAAGTCCGGCATCTCGCAGAGCACGTTTCATCACCAGTACGGCTCCCAGTCCTTCGGGGTGAGTGGCTGTGAGATGATAGGCGTCGGCCGACATACCGCCTCCTGCTATTTCACACAAGATGTTGGCGCCACGCGCTATGGCATGTTCATATTCTTCCAGAATGATACATCCGGCACCTTCGGCCATCACAAATCCGTCGCGGCTTTTGCTGAAGGGGCGCGAGGCTCCTGTGGGATCGTCGTTGCGGGTAGAGATAGCGGTAAGTGCATTGAATCCGGCTATTCCGGCCGGTGTAATGGCTGCTTCGGCGCCTCCGGTAATCATCACCTGTGCCTGCCCCATACGGATGTGGTTGAATGCGGCTATCAATCCATGATTGGACGATGCGCAGGCCGATGTAGTGGCGTAGTTGGGGCCGCGAAATCCATACTGTATGGAAATCTGACCAGCTGCAATGTCCGAAATCATTTTAGGGATAAAAAACGGATTGAACCGCGGACCTTGTTCAAAGTTGGTGTAATAATTGGCTACTTCCTGCTCGAAAGTGGCTATACCGCCTATTCCGGAAGCGAAAATAACACCCACTTCATCTTTATTTACCGTTTCAAGGTCAAGGCCGCTGTGCTCCAGGGCTTCTTTGGCAGCTACAAGTGCATACTGCGTGTACAGATCCATCTTGCGTGCTTCCTTGCGGTCGAAATATTGTAGAGGATCAAAACCTTTCACCTCGCAGGCAAATTTGGTTTTGAAAGGAGATGTGTCAAAATGGGTAATAGGGGCAGCACCGCTAACGCCTTTTAGAACGTTCTGCCACGTTTCCGTGGCAGTAAGTCCTAAAGGAGTAACAGCACCAAGTCCGGTTACCACTACTCTTTTTAATTCCATAAGAAGAAATTGGAAATTTATTTTTGCAAAGCTTCAACGTGAGCGATAGCATCACCTACGGTTGAGATTTTTTGTGCTTCTTCATCAGGAATAGATACTCCGAATTCTTTTTCGAATTCCATGATAAGTTCTACTGTGTCCAGAGAATCAGCACCCAGGTCGTTTGTGAAACTGGCAGTTTCTACTACATCTGCTTCGTCAACACCTAATTTATCTACGATAATAGCTTTTACTTTTTCTGCAACTTCTGACATAATTTTTCTTTTTAAGTGAGTAAATAAAATTTGTTTTATAAATTTGCGCTGCAAAGGTAATTAATTTTTCATTAATTCAAATCACAAATCTATAAAAAATGTGCAATAATTTGCACATTTTTACTAATTTTGAGCAATAAACATACTGCAATATGCCTAAAAACATCGCTATTTTTGCTTCCGGTTCGGGTAGTAATGCCGAAAATATTATCCGGTATTTTCAGAATAAAGGAGTATTTAATTTCCCGGTTATCATTTCCAACCGCTCTGATGCTTACATTCATCAGCGTGCTGAGAGTTTGAATATCAAATCAATAACCTGCAGTAGAAAGGATTTTGAAACAGGAGATTCTGTCCTTGAACTGCTTCGTGGATATCAGGTGGATATTATCGTACTGGCCGGTTTTCTGCTCAAAGTTCCCGAATTGCTTGTTGATGCTTTTCCGAACCGGATCATCAACATTCACCCGGCTTTGCTGCCCAAATACGGTGGAAAGGGGATGTATGGCGATCATGTGCATCGGGCAGTTCGTGCTTCGGGCGATACCGAAAGCGGCATCACCATTCACTTTGTGAATAATAAATACGACGAAGGCAACATTATTTTTCAGGCAAAATGCCCGGTTAGTCCCACCGACAGCGTGGAGGAAATAGCCCGAAAAGTGCACGAGCTGGAGTACGAGTATTTCCCGAAAGTGATTGAGACTATTCTTGGATAAATGCGAATTCTGAGTTCTGAGTTCTGAGTTTCGGGTTTCAAGTTCTGATTTCTGATTTCTGATTTCTAATTTAAAATCGTACCTTTGTACACTTAAAAAATGAACAAATTGCTTTCTTGTTGTCAGAAATCTGATGTCTGAAGTTTTCCAATTAAGCGATCTTAAAATCTACAATAAATGTCTTTACAATGCGGTATAGTGGGTCTTCCCAACGTTGGCAAATCCACACTTTTTAATTGTCTTTCCAACGCTAAAGCACAAGCGGCTAATTTTCCTTTCTGCACTATTGAACCCAACGTGGGAGTGATAACCGTTCCCGACGAACGATTGAATAAACTGGCCGAACTGGTTCATCCTCAAAAAATTGTACCTACAACGGTGGAAATCGTGGATATTGCAGGTCTGGTAAAAGGTGCCAGCAAGGGCGAAGGTCTGGGAAATAAATTTCTGGCCAATATCCGTGAAACTGATGCAATTCTGCACGTGCTCCGCTGCTTCGACGACGACAATGTGACGCATGTGGACGGATCGGTTGATCCGGTTCGCGACAAAGAAATTATCGATGCTGAGCTGCAGATCAAAGACCTCGAAACCATCGAAGCTCGCATCAACAAAGTGGAAAAACAGGCCAAAACCGGAGGCGATAAGGAAGCCCTGCGGTCGTTTCATATTTATTCCCGTTTTCGCGAAGCGTTGCAGCAGGGACTTTCGGCACGTACAGTTACGTTTGATAACAAAGACGATGAGAAAATAGCCCGCGAACTTTACCTGCTCACTTACAAACCCGTGATGTATGTGTGCAATGTGGATGAAGCCAGTGCCGTTTCAGGGAATAAATACGTGGAAGCCCTGCGTGAGGCCGTAAAAGAGGAGAATGCCGAAATACTGATTGTGGCTGCCAAAATAGAATCGGAAATTGCCGAGTTTGATACCTACGAGGAGCGTCAGATGTTTCTGGAAGAAATCGGATTGCAGGAATCAGGCGTTGCCCGACTGATAAAAGCGGCGTATCATTTGCTCGATTTGCAGACATTCCTTACTGCAGGGCCCCAGGAAGTGCGTGCCTGGACTTTCCATCGTGGCTGGAAAGCACCACAGTGTGCGGGTGTCATCCACACCGATTTCGAAAAAGGATTTATCCGTGCCGAAGTGATCAAGTACAACGATTATATTACCCTGAAGTCGGAAGCTGCCTGCAAAGAAGCCGGAAAAATGAATGTGGAGGGAAAAGAATATGTGGTTCAGGACGGTGATATTATGCATTTCAGGTTTAATGTGTAGATACGAATTACACGAATTAATACGAATCTGAGGAATGCGAATAATCAAATTGACATAAAATCCGAACGTGTTGCCGGATTGTCGACAACTTTTATTTTGACAAAAAATTATTGAAATGCTGACCATCAGACCTATCCAATCATCTGACAACGAAATCCTGGCGAAAATAATCCGTCAGTGTTTTCGTGATTTCGGGGCTCCCACTGCCGGAACGGTCTTCGAGGATCCTACAACGGATGATTTGTATGCCCTTTTCCGGGAAGAAAAATCGGTGCTTTGGGTGGCAGAATGGGGTGGAGAAGTGGTTGGTTGCTGTGGAATATATCCATCCGATAATTTGCCGGAAGACTATGTGGAACTGGTGAAACTCTATCTTTCAGCCGATGCCCGCGGCAAAGGAATCGGGAAAGCATTGATGCAAAAATCAATTGAATCAGCAGGGGAACTCGGTTATACAAATATTTACATCGAAAGCCTGCCCGAGTTTGATACAGCCGTTTCGCTTTATGAAAAATCGGGATTTATCCGGCTGAATAATCCCATCGGAAATTCGAGCCATCCGGGATGTAACGTGTGGATGGTAAAGAAACTGTAAAAAAAAGGTTTACCGGATTTCGTGTAAAAGTGTGATGATAATAACATTATTTGTTAGAATTCAAAATGCCGGGTAAAAGAAAATGCTTCCCTTAATAAGTTCAAAATAAGGTAATAAGGTAAAATCTATCGGTCTCAAATCTTTTGTACTAAGGTTTCAAATCTCCGAAAAAATGATTAAACATATTGCTGTCTTTTTTATCATTTTAAATTTTAGTTGACTTGGTTTTATCTTTAAAACCTTAGTAGAACATTTATTATCAGGGATTTCCAACCTTATTACCTTATTTTGATTGTCTCAATGATATTAGTTTACCAACAATTATTCTCATACGAAAACCAGACAAGACATAATAGAAAAATAAAAAGCCGGAATTTATTTCCGGCTTTTTCACTCTTCCATCATCGGGGTTAAATTCCCAGTTTCTTCTGTATGTCTTTCGGTACTGCATCTTTGTGAACCAGTATATTGATGGTTTTTTCCATCACAAAGGGTTTACTTACATACCAGATTCCCTTGTATTTGCTGTCTTCACCCCATGAGTTTTTCACCATGTAATACTGCTCACCGTTTTGATCTTTTGCAATGCCGTAAATAAGCATTCCGTGGTCGTCGGTGGTCTGATAGTTGTCAAAACCAAGCTGACGGCTTTCCTGTGTCACTTTTTGTTCTTTCACCGGTCCGTTGATGGTGTATTTTCCGGTAACATTGGCAGCGCCCACCCATTTCGCCTGATCGGTGCCCACCAGATTTTCTTTTTTCGTTTCGGGCAGTACCCCGATTCCGTTTCGGGTAAATCCGCGTTCACTTACATCAGCTCCCCATGCTATTGTAAAGCCGTTTACAACCGCAAAATCGAAAATACGGATAAACTCATCGAGTGGTAAGTTGTATGACTCGGCCCAGCGCCAGTTGTCGGGAATTTCAATTGCGAATTTTGAATAAAACGGGTGATGAGCGAACGAAGTGATGGACACGTAATCGTCCGGATTCAATCCAAGCGATTGAGCGTAACTCACGGGCGTATATTTTTTCCCGTTCAAGGTGAATTCTGCCGGTCGCTTACCCAGATATGAATCTATAATGCCCTGAAAAGCGGGTTTCCAGGCGGTAGAGATGGTTCGGTTCGGATTTTTCACCACCGCTTTCACCAAACCCGAAGTGATTTCCTCCAGTTCGCTGTGGTTGTGCCGGTCAGTTCCGTATTGCAGACCGGTCATTTCGTGTTCGGGTACTATGCCATAGATTCTCAGTGCGTAAAGCACGTCGTAGAACGAACCTCCCTGCGCAAAGTTGATAGTGCCGTTGGTGCGGACATATTTGTCGGCCTTGTCGGTGTAGGAGTGGCTCACAACAAACATTTCGGAAAGATCCGTGTCACCTTTACCCATGCGGAGCAACTCCGATTCGAAAAAAGCCAGGCCCGAGAACGACCAGCAGGTACCGGTACTTGCCTGATTTTTAACGGGAGTGATTTTGTTTTCATGAACAGTGGAGAATACAAATGTATCTTTCGGAAGGGTTGTTTGTGCGAACGATACCTGTGCGATGAAAATAGAAATTAGGGTGAAAAAAGTTTTTCTCATATACCAGTTGATTTAGTGAGTAGAATTGGAAAGAGACGTTGCATCCGAAAATCGGAGTCTCAGATATGCAACGTCTCAGTTGTGTTATTTCTGTTTTTATTTAGTTGGAATTTCTGCCAGTGTTTTTTGCAGGTAATCCCAGAATTTTTGAACGGTTTCGATATTCACTTTCTCATCCGGAGAGTGTGGGAACCGGATGGTGGGTCCGAATGAAATCATATCCATCTGAGGATAGTGTGTGCCAAGAATTCCACATTCCAGCCCGGCATGAATGATCATGATTTTAGGCGTTTTGCCGTAGTTAGTTTCGTACACGTTGATCATTTTCTTCAGAATGGGCGAATCCAGGTTGGGTTTCCAGCCCGGATAAGCGCCCGAAAATTCCACCTTGGCACCGGCCAGCGAAAATGCACTTTCAATCATCGATGCCAGTTCTTCCTTACGACTTTCAACTGAGCTACGGATCAGGCATTTCACCTCCACCTTTTCGCCGTCGGATTTTACAATGGCTACGTTGTTGGAAGTTTCCACCACTTCGGGTACTTCGGGAATAAACCGGTAAACCCCATTCGGACAAGCTGTTATAGCGTTTATCAGATCGTCCTGAATTTCTTCGGGCATCAGTCCTTTTATTCTGTCAGTAGGCTCAGCTTTGAAGCTGATTCCTTCTTCTACTCCGCTGAATTCATCAGTAAAAAGAGCTTCAAATTCGGCTACTGCATTCAGCAAATCGTCTTCATTGCCTTTAGGAACAGTGATCACTGAAAATGCTTCGCGCGGAATGGCATTACGCAGATTACCGCCTTCAATGCAGCACAAACGGGCTTCGAGTTCGGCTACAGCGGTTTTCAGAAAACGGAACATCAGTTTGTTAGCGTTGGCACGCTGCAGATTGATGTCAACACCGGAGTGTCCGCCTTTGAGCCCCGTGAGTGAGAGTTTGTAGGCCACATCGCCCTCCGGCACTTCCACTTCGCTGTATCGGAACGTGATATTGGCATCCAGTCCGCCGGCACATCCCACGTAGAGTTCTCCCTCGTCTTCGGAGTCCATGTTTATCAGAATATCGCCTTTCAGAAAATCAGGCTGCAGGCCGAATGCACCGAACATACCTGTTTCTTCTTCCACAGTAATAAACATTTCGACAGCCGGATGCGGAATGTCGGTCGATTGAAGAATGGACATAGCAGCAGCTACACCTATTCCGTTGTCGGCTCCCAGCGTAGTGCTGTTAGCGCGTACCCACTCTCCGTCAACAAATGCATCGATCGGATCTTTCTCAAAATCATGATCTACATTGCTGTTTTTCTGCGGCACCATGTCCATGTGCGATTGCAAAACTACGGCCTGGCGGTCTTCCATGCCCGGAGTGGCAGGTTTGCGTACCAGCACATTGCCTATTTCATCCTGCAGGGTTTCCAATCCCAGCGATTTGCCAAATTCAACCAGAAACTGACCGATTTTTTCCTTCTTGCCCGATGGGCGGGGTATTTGTGTCAAACTGTAAAAGTTGTTCCAGAGTGCTTTCGGCTCCAGATTACGAATGTCTTTTGAACTCATTGTATTTATGTTTTGTTGTTAAATTGTTTCTTTTCTCAGAGGTTGTTTACGTTTTTGTGAATCACGACAACAAATATCGTAATTAAATCCCGTATTTGGATATAAAAATGATTTTTTTTAAGATTTGTTGAGGTGTGTAAATTACAAGTATCTTTTTAGATGCCATACATCTTTTAATTCGACTGAAAAATTTTCACTCCTACCGATACGGGATAAAAATGAAAAACTATCGAAACCCGTTTTTGTCCTTTCGTAATCCCAATTAAAATATTATATTTGCATGACAATTCAAAAAAATAATAACTAAAATAAACATACGATGAGTCAAGCTTTCAAAATTGTATCGGCCGAAGAAGCGGCATCTTATATCAACAATGGCGATGTAGTAGGTTTCAGTGGATTTACAGCAGCCGGAAGTCCCAAAGTAGTACCCACGGCTCTTGCACATCGTGCCGAAGAGTTTCACAATCAGGGAAAAGAATTCAAAATAGGTATGTTTACAGGCGCCTCCACCGGCGACTCTCTCGATGGTGCACTTGCCCGGGCCAAAGCTGTGAGTTACCGCTCACCCTACCAGTCCAACAAAGACATGCGCAACGCACTCAACAGCGGTGAAATAGAATATTATGATTTACATCTTTCGGCACTGGCATTGAGCCTGCGTTACGGATTCGTAAAACATCCGAATATTGCCATCCTGGAAGTGTGTGATATTAAAGACAACGGTGAAGTAGTGCTTACTACCGGAGTCGGCATCTCGCCAACCCTGGCCCGTATTGCCGATCATGTGATTCTGGAATTGAACCGTTTTCACCCGAAAGAGCTGAATGGTTTTCACGATATGTACGAAGCCGCCAATCCTCCACACCGTCGCGAAATACCCATTTACAAAGTGAGTGACAGAATAGGAACCACTACCCTGAAAATAGATCCGGCCAAAATACTTTGTGTAGTTGAAACAAATCATCCGGACGAAGTAGGCGGATTTACACCCGTAGATGAAGTCACAGCAAAAATTGGTGAAAATGTGGCCAGCTTTCTGGCTTCAGAACTGAAACTGAAAAAAATTCCGGCCGGATTTGTACCTCTGCAGTCGGGTGTGGGAAATATTGCGAATGCTGTCATGGCTTCTCTGGGTAGCAACCCCGAAATTCCTCCTTTCGAAATGTACACCGAAGTGATTCAGGATTCGGTAATTCAGTTGATGAAGGAAGGACGTGTAAAATTTGCCAGCGGCTGCTCACTTACTGTCTCGGCTGAAATGCTGAAGGAAGTATATGCCGATCTGGATTTTTTCCGTGATAAGATTGTGCTTCGTCCGCAGGAAATATCCAACAGTCCTGAAATTGCGCGTCGGCTAGGATTGATTTCTATCAATACGGCTCTGGAAGCCGATATTTTTGGTAACGTAAACAGTACTCACGTGCTTGGAAGCAAAATGATGAACGGAATAGGCGGTTCGGGTGATTTTACCCGCAATTCTTACTTTTCCATTTTCACCACTCCTTCCACAGCCAAAGGAGGTAAAATCAGCGCCATTGTGCCCATGGTGTCGCACAACGACCAGTCCGAACACTCCGTCAAAGTGTTGATAACCGAACACGGTGTGGCCGATCTGCGAGGCTATTCACCCCGTCAGCGGGCTGAAATCATCATTGAAAACTGCGTGGCACCCGAATACAAACAGATGTTGCACGATTACCTCAAAATCTGCGGTCCGGGTCATACTCCCATCAACCTGGGAGCTTGCTTCGGTATGCACCGCCAGTTTGCCAAAACAGGCAACATGCTCGATACCCGCTGGGAAGATTACAAAGATTAACCGAAAGAAATTTGTACTGATAAAGAAAAAAAATCCCGAACCGGAAGGTCGGGATTTTTTATTTTAATTTACTCAAAAAATCCATTACTATCATCAAGTTACCCAATCTCCCCGTCATCCCAATATCTCCCGCCAGACTTCCGGCAGATAAATATTCTCCACATCAGTTGCTCCCTGAAAAAGAGGTGCCATTTCTTCATCGCTGAATCCTGCAATACCGCAGCCAATGCGTGTTACCAGAAATTTCAGCGTCGGATTATCTGAGGCAAACCGGATGAATTCGTCCACATACGGTTGGATTTCTTCCGTGCCGCCATGCATAGTAGGTATGGCATACGTCTGCCCGTGAAGGCCTACTCCCTCTCCCCACACTGCACCGAAATTCCGGTAAGCTGCCAGTGCCGCACCACCGCCGTGCTGTCCCTGCAGGTTGCTGCCAAAGACAAAAATCTCATTGTCCCTCAGTGCCGAAATATGTCGGGGTGAAATACGTTTAGATGGATCGTGTCTCATAATTATGTACTGTTTTTCTGAACGGACAAATGTAATAAATATTTTCGGAAAAGTCATATTTTTCCAAATTAACAGACTGAAATAAACTATTTTATGTGAAATGTTGTTTCAAACGTAAAACCAAATTAAAACAAGAAATATGAAGAATCTCAAATTTTATTTACCGCTTTTTTTTGCACTTTTGCTTATGTCATGCAAGACCAACGGAAGCAGCTCCAAGTCTGAAACACTTCCGGTGTCAGAAAAATATCCACCAGTAGAAACCGGTAAAGCTAATACCGATTATCAACCGGCTTTCCAGGGACAAACGCGTTCGCCGGGTGTACGAACCACCACGCCTTACGATGTTAAGATTATAGCCGAAGGGCTGGCACGGCCGTGGGGAATTACCCCAATGCCCGATGGCCGAATACTTATAACCGAAAAAGGAGGTACGTTGAGAATTGCCACTTCCGACGGACAGCTCAGTGCGAAGATTACCGGAACTCCGGCGAATCTCAACTCCGGAGGTCAGGGAGGCTTGCAGGGATTGACGCTTGCACCCGATTTCAAAACCAGTCGTCAGTTGTATTTTATGTTTTCTGAGAAAGGCGAACAGGGAAATGTGGCAGCAGTAGCCAAAGCCAATCTCTCTGCCGACGAAACCAGACTGGAAAATGTACAGGTTATTTACCGCGCACTGCCCTACTGGGAAAAGGAAATGCACTACGGAGGACGAATTATTTTCGACGGGAAAGGAAACCTTTTTGTGATTACCGGAGAACGCTCCGTTTTGCCGGCCCGCTACAAGGCGCAAACGCTGGATAATGCGTTCGGTAAAGTCGTTCATATTACCACCGATGGGAAACCTGTAGCAGGTGGACCTTTTGCTGATACAGCAGATGCGTTTCCGGAAATTTATTCGTACGGACACCGCAATCCGCTGGGAATTGACCTGCAT
>JAGPGR010000244.1 GCA_018055865.1 Paludibacteraceae bacterium
CACTAACCGACGAATTTAAAAACGATTGTTTAGTCTGGATGCTTTTCAATGGAAGCAACCTCACCGCCAGTGCCAACGATCTGGAATGGAACGGCAGGAAATGGAGCATTGTCAATCATTTTATTCCCTATACAGAAACCGAAGTTAACGCGCCCGAACGGTTCGAAAGTGATTTTATGGTGCAATACCTCCGTAAAGACGGGGCATGCCCCCTCTCTGTTGAAGCAAATGCCGTATTGGATGCAGGTCGTATATTATGGAAAGCCTATTTCGAACATACAGACGTTCGGAGCGTAAGAGAAGAGTTAAAGCTTAACCGGGCAGATGTAGGTTGGTATCAGGTGCGCAAAGCATTACAAGCCCGCAATTCAAGCAGTGATTTTCCCCCTGTCAGTTTCAAATCATTTGAAGAAGCCTATAAAGCATTAACAGAAAAGCTACAACCAATGGTCTATGAATTGGGATTTTTGAAAATATAAATAGTGTTCAGCTGCAAACAGCGTGTAAGCGTAAGCCCCGACTCACAGTTCGGCGTAGCTTGCAGCCAGGTCGGAGTTAAAATCCGGACTTTGTCCGGAACAGGAACTTTAAGTCTGGAGACTTTTTTTAAGCATAATGTAGCCTGGAGACCATGCCAAACAGATGTAGGACAAAGATATGTTGAATTGAACGATAAACGAAACACAAACAGTCCGACAAAGACATAAAATTTTTAAAATAATATGCGAGAAAAGATTTATATAAGGAGTGTGGTTGCTGTAGCAATTTGCCTCGCAGGTATGGCGATATTTTCAAGTTGTGAAAAACCTGAAATGGACGACAACGATATTTTATATGCAAAAGGCAGTAAGTTGAAACAGATTTCGTATGTAGAATCGGTAAATTCAAAAGAAACCGGTTCGATTATTACCCAATATGAATATGACAAACAGGGAAGGATAAATAAAGTATCTCAACCTATGTACGAAAACGGAACACCTATGTTTAAAAATGGAACTATCGTTGGACTATATTCATACTCCGACTATGTGTATAACAGTAAAGGCCTGTTAGAGAAAATTATAAATTACCATTCTAACATAAATGCAGGTTTTTTAAATCTGAAAACTTACACATACTCATACGATAATAACGGTAGGAAACAAAAAGAAGTGATAGAATATCCTCAAATGCCTCAAAATCAGGTTGATTCTACTGTATATATTTATGTCAATAACCGTTTGGTACGTGAGAATAAATATGAAGATGGATATTTTGGCTCTGAACACTGGCGCAGTGTACTTGTAACATATATTAAATATGAATATGATAATCAGGGAAAATTAGTCAAAGAAACTAATTATTCTGGAACGGATAACACACCTATTCAGAATAGTGTACACAGTTATCAAAACGGATTAAATATAAAAACTGAAATCTTCAACTTAAATAATGACCAAAAAATAAGAGAAATCAGACGTCATTATGATACAAATGACAATTTGATTTATCTTGAATCCGAAGAACTTTCGATGTATAGTTCTGCAATGAGTTATGTTACTAAATATGAATATTATTAATAGACTAAATGCACTGCTCACAATGCTTAGTCTTCCTGAGGTCGTTTAGACCTGACAAGTAAACCTGGACTGATCCGTATTCTTTGTTGTTTATATTGAAATTGTTCCTTCCCAAAAGCTAACCGGTGTATTCAATAATGAAACTTTTTTTAACTTTGCAAAAATAAAAATAATAATCACTACACAAGTCTCCCCCTTTAGGGGGTTGGGGGGCTTGGATTTAGGGGGCCGATCCCATTACTATTTTCGGAGTGCTGTTCATCATGGATTCCTCACTGCGAAATCCTTCACTTCGTTCCGGTTTTCTTGTTCGGAATGACAACGTTACTTTTTTTATTACCCGTCGATAAAATTTGTGAGAATGACGTGATTTTAGCACGACGGGGCGTCGGGAGTTTTCCACCGCAGCCGTTACAACTTACCAATAGAATAAATTCAGGAAATGATCTTACGTTGCATTCACCCAAAGCTCCCCTTGTGGGGGAAGTCCCGTAGTGGATGGGGGCTGGGATTAGGGGGCTGTTTTTTCCATCCACTGACTCGGCGTCATACCCGTTACCTGTTTGAAGGTGGCGAAGAAGTTAGAACTGGAGGCAAATCCGGATTGCTGCCCCACGCCGTCGATGGAAAAGCGGGAGTCGCTTTTTTCGTTCATCAATTCCTTGGCGTGCTGTATCCTGAATTCGTTTTTCAGGTCGGTGAAGCTTTTGTTCGTAATATTTTTCAGGCAATACTGCACATGATGACGGGGTGCATTCAATTGGGTACACAGGTCGTGTACGGTGAACGTGGGATTGAGATACGGCTTTTCGTTTGTCAGGTACTCCAATATTCTTTCGGTCAGCTGTATGTAATTATCTTCGTGCGATGCCGGTTGGATGCTTGCATCCTGACATGGTTTCTCTGGCTTACAAGCCGGTTTCCGGACGGTTATCGGTACCTCATCGGTCATCTGAACGCTTTCTCTGGCATACAGAATCTCCGGATTAAACATCAGATAAACCGGAATACTCAGGTAAACGGCTAAGGAGTAATAAAAAAGAATCTTCGCTTCCAATCTGATGATGCTTAAATCGACATTAAAAAAATACTGGTTGTATAAAAACAAACTGAATAGTGCATAAACGGCAAATAGTGTGATGATAGTGAAAACCGGTCTGAAAATATACCGGTTTCTTGCTGAGAATGCATCAGATTCGGATTTATATTGCATGCGGTATTTTCTGACAATAACCAGGGAAGCCCTCAGATACAACAGTACAATAACCGGACGCACCAGCTGATTGTAATACGGCGGGTAAAGAAATCCGAAATCGAAGTCGGCATAGGCGTGGTAATCGCCCAATACCTTTTCGGCGGCAGCCAGTTTGTATGCATAGCTTGTTAACATATAAGGGATAATCGAAACAAAAGCTATGAGGAAAGGGATAAGGTGCAACATGTCTTTTTTCCGCAGCGGAATACCGCTGAAAGTGCCGCGAACAAAGAAATACAGCAATACCGGTATCAAATAGTAAAAGGGTGAAAAGTTGACGAGCAGCACGGCATACAACCATACCGGACCATCGAAATTACCAATACCAGTGGTAGCCATCTGGATGGCAAAGATAACGAGAAATAATGAAATGAAAAGAACATTGGAATTCTGTTTACGATTGAAAGTGAACAGAATAACTGCCAGCAATACAATCAGAACCGATATGGGAATAATAACAGTTTCAGTCATTGAAAAATACATATTTTGAGGCGACCCCGAAAAGTCATATTTTTGTCTTTTACCCCTAAATCCCCTGAAGGGGACTTTCGCAGAGTGCTGATTTTCATATTTTTCACCTTATAGCTTAAGGATAGAAAAAGTCAGAAAATCAAAACAAGTGGTTTTCGGAGTGGACTCTTATTTTATAACTATAAAGAAACTGCATCAATAATCGTAAAACGAGTTAACGCGACGGCATATCCCGAGATGCTTACCAGGAAATATCCCGGGAACACGCTGAGCTCATCCATGCAGTTCCGGCAACATTTAAATAAAAAACAAGATCTTACCTTCTCCCATGTTCACAGTATGCATACTTCATACACAATAAGCCTGTAACTCCACGCCTAAAAGTGATCTAAGCGTGCGTATCCGAAATGAGACGGAATGCAAAGATAAATGATATTATTATAATATTCTATTATTTATTCACTTTTTTTGAGTCCTGAAATTCAAAATCAGTAGTCCGCGGAAAATAAATCACTCCTGATTTTCAAAATCAGCGTTAATCAATCGCCCGTTATTTACTAATTATTTTTACAAAACAGGTACTTTTGTA
>JAGPGR010000245.1:0-1769 GCA_018055865.1 Paludibacteraceae bacterium
CGTAATCATAAGTTCTTTGTCACCGGAGGTGTTGTGGGAGGCGTTAATACTTTTGCTTCGTACAAAGTGAAATACAAAGATCCCAATGGAAATTCAGTAAAACTTGTCGAAAGCAAAGGTCTGAATATCGCACCACTGAGCCTCGACTTTATCGGTCAGTTGGGCTATGGCGATTGGAGTATTTATGCCAAATACGCTGCTTTCAGTATGTTTCAGTCAGGTAAAGGCCCTGATGTAAGAGGCGTTTCGCTGGGCGCTATGCTCAACTTCTGATAAAATCGGCTATGCTGTAAAAAAGTCATTAAGCAAGATCGCTTAATGACTTTTTTTTGATAGAATGTGGCTTTGCTTAGCAGATAACCTCAGCTTTAGCATACACTTCATTCATTACGCTTTCCGTTACCGGAGTCTTTCCCTTTTCGTAACCCAAATCCGTCAAACGTAAATGATTGAAATTTTTAATTCCGGCTTTTTCCAAAATTTTCTTAGCGCAATCTTTCGGGCAGCCATCAATTGCCAGCACGTTTGCTTTCATAAAAGCATCAATCAATGGCCGATCATCAATGGCAATCAACGTCAGACAATTCATTTTACGGACTTTGTTATCGCGCAGTTTGCGTGCTGTCGCATCCGACAATTGTCCTTAATCCGAAGCGCCTGAGCAACTTACCACATTGTATTCGCTTGTTCCACACAAGCACGGCTTTTTTCCTTTTGTTTCCATAAATCTTATAGTATAAAATTAAACAAATAGCCAAGTAAAATAATAAACAGCGTAATTGTTCCGAAGAAAATGCCAATCAATTTCCAGGTCATTACCTTTTTTAGCAAGGTAGCTTCGGGCAATGAAAGTCCTACTACCGCCATCATAAAGGCTATGGCAGTTCCCAGTGGAACTCCTTTGGCTACAAATACCTGAATGACCGGGATGATTCCTGCTGCATTGGCATACATGGGCACTCCGGCAAGAACAGCCAAAGGCATGGCGTACCATTTATCTGCCGACAGATATTGAGCAAAAAAGTTTTCGGGCACATATCCGTGCATAGCTGCCCCAATAGCAATACCAATAATCACATAAACAAGCACTTTACTCACTATGTCCCAGCCTTCTTTAATAATTGCCGGTAATCGGTCAATAAAAGGAGTTTTCTCATCTTCCCATTGTTCCGATTCTTTTTCCGAATTGGCTTGTAATTCTCTCACCCACGGGCTAAGGTAGCGATCCAGCTTCATTTTGCCCAAAATATATCCGCCAATGATACCCATTACAATACCACTTCCGGCATAAATAAGCGTGGTCTTCAGCCCGAAAAGTCCCAGAAACATGGCAACTGCTACTTCATTCACCAACGGCGATGTGATAAGAAAAGCAAAAGTAACACCCAGCGGAATGCCCCCTTTTACAAACCCGATAAACAGCGGAATAGAGGAGCAGGAGCAAAACGGAGTAATGGCTCCAAAAAACGATGCAAAAACATATTGCATACCGTATAGCTTTTTTTTGGTCAGATAGTTGCGGAGTTTGTCAATCGGGAAGTATGCGTTCACAAGGCCCATCAGCGAACTGATCAGAAACAACAAAATAAGAATCTTGATCGTATCATAGAAGAAGAAATTCACCGAAGTTCCGAAATGCGAATCGGAATGCAGCCCCAATAAATCGTATGTGAACAGATTGACAAGCGGCTGCAAAAAGTAATACAACACAACAAGAGCAGGTAGTACTGTCGCTACAGCAAAAATCAACCTGACTTTTTTATTTTTTT
>JAGPGR010000245.1:1869-3840 GCA_018055865.1 Paludibacteraceae bacterium
TCGGAATGCAGCCCCAATAAATCGTATGTGAACAGATTGACAAGCGGCTGCAAAAAGTAATACAACACAACAAGAGCAGGTAGTACTGTCGCTACAGCAAAAATCAACCTGACTTTTTTATTTTTTTCCATATTAAAATAGTATTCGTCAAATCACGAATAATTTGAATCTTCTTAAAATTGTAAATCGTAGATTTTTAAATTGTAAATTCTTCGTTCTCCTTGAGGGGGTTAGGGGGCAAAAAAGATAATTACATAATAAACCCCGACCCCAATAAAAATCACCGAAACTACCCGGCGAAACCACAATTCAAAAACTTTAATTCGGTTGTAAAGTTTCCCTACATTGCCTACAGCATAAGCAAGTAACCATGCAAAAATTATCACGGGAAGTCCTGTGGCAATGGCAAATAATACAGGCAAATAAAGTCCGCTTGCACTTGCAACTGTCATTGGTATCAGCATTACGAAATACAACACGCCGCTATAGGGGCAAAATGCCAGTGCGAACGCCATTCCCAACAATAAAGTACTCCAGTAGCTGCCTTTGCTTTTCTCGCCAATTTTGTCGGTCAGGCCGGATATCCCGGGGAGTTTTATTTTAATCACATCGAGCATAAACAGTCCAATCAGAATCATAACCGGTCCCAACAACTTTTCGCCCCAACCCTGAAACAACATGGAAACATTCATTTTGCTGGCTCCAAAAAAGATAATCAGTGCCAGACCGGTGTAACTAATCGCTCTTCCAAGCGTGTAAACCAATCCGTTTATAAACACGCGCTTATTGTCCTTCAAGTCGCGACTAATAAACCCGATAGCCGAAATGTTAGTAGCCAGCGGACAAGGACTTATGGCTGTCATTAGCCCCAAAATAATAGCTGTAACGAACGAGTATTGTGAATTGTCGAGAATTGTTTGCAGTAACTCCATATAATTAATTTGAAAATTTGAGAATATGCTAATTTGAGAATATGCTAATGTTATGATTTTGACGAGCTGATTATTTTGGATAAGATTTTCAGCAATTCGTTTACTTTTTCTATTAAATCAAGATTTGTTGGGTATGAATTTGAGTGTTTGCAAATCAATAACCAATACTCGGTTTCGTCTGCCTCTTTTGCGGCAATTTTCATTTTATGAATAAAATCAACCTTACTTTCAGCATTTTGCGCTTCACGAATATTTGCCCCTATTGATGTTCCCGCTTTCAATAATTGCTGCCCAATTACATACTTTTTGTTTTCGTAAAGCAAATCACAAAATTCAACTATTTCAATCGCAAAAAGAAATGATTTATCAACGATTGGATTTTCCTTGTCATTTCTCATTTTCTTCTCATTTTCAAATTAACTCATTTTCAAATTTTCAAATTATAACAGAGCGTCAACCGTCTTTTTAACCTCAGTTTTCAGTTTGTCAGGACTGCTCTTGGCATACATAAAGCCCTTGTCAGTAAGATCGATACGCTTTCCCTTTGTAATAAAAAGCAAAGCCTGACCCTCAGCCTGACATTTCCTGGCAATGGCTTCATTCTGTTTCTCATCTAAATTTATTGATTTAAATGCAATCTGACCTTTTTTAAACTGAGCAGGATACATTTCGGCAATAGCTTCTTTAGTAACTGTTTCCACAGCATTGCAAGTGATGCACCTACGGGTGTAATGAAAATAATAAACCTCAATCTTGTTGCTTACAGTAGTTGCAACCTTTTGAGTTTTTTTGTTTTGTGCTTCAAGCGATAGGCTACTCATTAAAAACGTAAGCATTAAACTTAGAAATAAGATTCGTTTCATAAAATGAAGTTTTTAAAATTAATATTTTGATAATACTTGTTTAATTTCGTCAGCCGACGGAACGCGTCCTTTTATTTCTACTTTGCCATTTACTACCAATGCCGGAGTTGACATTACATTGAATTTCATTATTTCCATAATATCTTCTACTTTCGATATTTCAGCAGTAATGTTGT
>JAGPGR010000246.1 GCA_018055865.1 Paludibacteraceae bacterium
ATAAAGCAAGTTGCTTCTTGTACCAAGGTAAACCCAATCCATAGTGATCAAATTTCCAATGAATATCTCTATAAAACAAACCAATTTTTACATTATTTTTTTTCAAAAAACGGAAGAAATTAAAATTCCGGTTCTGCTCACTTCGCTTGCCGGACTTAGCTCATCTGTTGACTTTGAAATCATTACCGAAGGTTCTACGGCCATTGAAGGAAAACATTTCACTATCGTAAACACCTCAAAAACCCTGAACTTTACAAAAGATCAACCGACTCAGGACATCATTGTGAAAACAATTGATAACTCCACCTTCGATGGCGACGTAAGTTTTGCTATCAAACTCAACGATCCGGGCGATGTAAATCTGGGAGCCAGCAAAAAAATCAACATCAAAATTAATGATGATGAACATCCGCTGTTATTTATCCTCGGATCACTCACCGCTAAAGGTACTTCATACTACAACGGAGCTGAAGAATGGACTGTAACGATTGAAAAAGATGCTACCGACCTGAAGAAAGTTTGGATCAAAAACTTTGTACTTGGTGGTTCTTCACCAACATCTCCTATCTATGGAGTGGTAAACGATGAAAAAACGGAGATTAAGATACCTGTGGGACAAATAATCGCTGTAAGTACAAGCTATCCGAAAATTACCCTGCGTGGATACTACGGCCCAGATGGTGAAGAAGAAATACCAACAGGTGGATCGATTACGGGTACAATTGCTCCTGATGGACAAATTACTTTCGTTGATGAGTTTGGATCTTATGTGTGGACTAACGAAGACATGACAGCCGGTGCCGGATGGTACAACATCTATCAGGCAGGGGTTACTCTAAAAAAACAATAAACTAAAAATATAAACAGATATGAAAAAAATATTGTATAGCCTGTTGGCATTAACTTTCGTTCTGGCAGGATGTGAAAAGTTTGAGGAGTACACCTCTGAAAAATATCCGGCCGGTCCCACTGTTACGGTAGAGGCCACCGAGGTTACGGATTCAACATTCACCCTGAAAGTTACACCTGCTGCCGGTACCTATTTCTATTCGTACGTAGTAGAAAAAGCCGATGAACCAACCGAGCACAAAGCAGCCGACTTGCTGAAAGGCACATATAAAGGAATAGCCAATCAAGTGATTGACGCTACAAAAGTGGCGGTATTAACGAACAATATGCGAAAAAACGGAGCTCCGTTGCTATTGCCGAACACTACTTATCAAATCTATGCAGTAGCATCGAGTGACAAGGGAACAACCGGTGAAGTGGTGAATGTAACTGTATCAACTACGGATGGATCAGTTCCAAAGCCAAAAACATTCAAAGCTACCGGAAACAATGTAGATGTAACTTTATCTGAAAATTTAACACGCGGAACCGGAAATGTAATTGCTAAATTCTATAAAGAGTTTGACATACAAAATCCTATTACGGTAACGGTACCTGCTGACAGTATTGTGATAAAAGGTGCGGTTGTAACCGTAAAACCCCAGGATGTAAATCCGGGTGCATTTGTTACCATATCGTGGGAAGCAGGCGCTTTCAAGGATATTTTCGGAAATCCTGTTGCAGCTTTCACCAGTGGTCTGAACATGACAACCGGCAAATTTACCGGTGTCAACTATCGTGCTGCAGTTAAAGAATTTGAAGTAGCTGACAGCTGTTTTGTTGCACCTGAAGTAGGTTCATTCTTCGTTGACTGGGTTGCATTTAAAGGCGAAGTGGAATTGGGACAAAACATCTTTGTTAAATCAAGCGCTATCAAATCGGGCGACCTGAAGGTGATTTACAGTTCTGCTACCAAAAAAGCATTCATGAACCTGGAGAAAACCGACTGGAGTGTATCCGGCAGCAAATTGACCTTTAAACTTCCTGCAGAACCCGGATTCGGCGACAACGTAGGTTTTACGATGAACAAAAGTGTTATATTTGATGTGTGGGGCAATCCAAATGCTGCTTACACCAAAGAAACTCCGAAATGGAATCGTTTCCTCTTTACCAAAAGCCTTGTACTGGGTGATTTCAGACTCGATGGAATTTCAACCTACGATGGTGTAGAATATGAATTTGGACAAGGTACAATTACCGAAGATACGGAATACACCAATGGTCTGATTCTTAAAGACTTCATTGTTCCCGGATTCAAAATGGTTGGTGAATACGATCTGAATGCAGGTAAAATGTATCTTCATGCCTGGGATTCACTCGGTAATGCAACTCTTGGAGGTGTAGAATACGAATTCTACAACTACAATCACGTGAACACCAGTGCCGATTTAATTGAATTTACAATTAATCCATCTGGTACAATTACAAGTTCTCAATACGCTATCGTAGTGTATAATCCTGCAACAGGTAAGACCTCATTTTATGACATACTTGATCCGGCTGTATTTTCGCGTCCTGCTGCCACACCTGCAGCTTCAAAACGCAAAGCCTCTTCAACTCCACGTTACAGTCTGAGACCAATTACAAATCCGGAACTGGAAGCCAAAATTTTGAAAAAAATTAAAGGTAGGTAACATTTCCTGATTTCTTTATACTCGAAAGGATTCAATCAATTAATAAAAGATTGAATCCTTTCTTTATCTTTTGCTACTTACAAAACAGGAACGAAATTTGTAGTATTATACTTGTTTCGAAACATCTTACTAAAATAACATTGTTTATAAGTATTTTTGATGATTTACGATTTATAAGCCGAACTTCTATTACAACAAAGAAGTTATAAAGAAAAATAATAATTCCATTTTTTGTTATAAATCATCAAAAATAATCTTTGTAGAAAAATTGTATCTTTTATGAAAAAAAGTTTTATCGTATTATTATCTGTATTGTTTTTTACACTCAGTGCATTTGCCAGAGAGATAACTGAAGATGTGGCTATCCGTAAAGCATCTGAATTGATGAGTAACAGGCAAACCAATTTTACCGGCAAAGTGAATACTACCGACCTTGTGAAAATATCAGGCAATCCGGTATATTATATTATTAATTTCGAACCGGAAGGGTGGGTTCTGATATCGGCACAAGATGTCACCAAGCCTGTTATAGGTTACTCTTCTACCGGTTCATATATGAAACAAAACCAGCCGGAATCAATGCGAAGCTGGTTTCAGCAAATAGAGGATGAAATTATCCATGCGGTAAATACCACTTCAAAAAAACATCCGGAATGGGAAATCACTGAAAACGAAAGTCTGCAGAGGATCAAGAGGAGTCCTGCTTCAGAACCCGTAGAGCCGCTCATTAAAGTCAAGTTTAACCAGAGCAGACCTTTTAATACTTATTGTCCGTCCGACAACAACGGAACATCACTTGTAGGTTGTGTAGCCGTTGCCATGGCACAAGCAATGACAGTATCCCGTCATCCGGCAAGGCCTAACGGCAGCTACAGCTACTTCCATACAACTTACGGGAATATTTACGTTAATTATGACGAACAGGCTCCCTACAACTGGGATTTAATCATTTCAGGTTCCGATGGCAAACTTGAAGCCGCCCGACTGCTGTATCATTGCGGAGTTTCCGTAAAGATGGATTACGGAGTTTCCGGATCGGGCACTCAAACCACGTATATCGTGAATGCGCTTAAAAACTATTACTCGTATGCACCCTCGGTAAAGGTATTTCCCCGAAACACCTATCAGGGCGACTGGGAAGAATTGCTGCTGAACGAACTAAATGCCGGACGTGCTGTAGTTTACTCGGGCAACAACGGAGGAGTAGGGCATGCATTCAACCTGGACGGACACGACGGCAATTACATGTATCACGTGAACTGGGGATGGGGTGGAGCCAACAACGGCTACTACACTATTGATGGCATGAAAGACGGT